>PMUE01000305.1 GCA_003167055.1 Vulcanimicrobiota bacterium
GGCGTACTTGCGACGCTTTAACAGGAAGGCCAGATCTACATCCTCGAGCAGGGAGCCGGCCACCGTAGCGTGGCCGCCAAGTTGAAAGTAAGCGGCTCTCTGAACCATGAGGAATTGACCATTGGCGGCAGCGATCCGGGACCCTGCATCTGAAACCTTTTGAGGCGGATAGGCGAGCGCGAGCTCGGCAAAAATCAAGGGCATGAGGGCACTCTGCCAGAAGCCCGTCACCAACTGTTTCGGGGAGTAGGAGAGCATCACTACATGCGCATGTTCCGCTTCATGAATGGCACGCTGCAGGTCACCAGCCTGGTGAATGGTGTCGGCATCCGTGAACAGGAGCCATTCTCGCCGCGCCTTTTTGGCCGCGGTCCAGACGGCATTCGCTTTGCCCGTCCAGCCGGACTCGAGCGGCGCAGGATCGAGGACGGTCACGCCCACGAACGCGAGCGCGAGCATGGCAAGCGTCAGTCGCGTGGGTGCGTTGCCTCCGCGCAACCAGAGGATCAACGTCACAAGCGCGGGACCGGTCGCCACAACTAGGGCACCGTGTTGCGCGCTGCTGCGCTCGAGGCCACTCAACACAAAAAGGTTGAAGACGACAATCCCAGCGGTACCAACCGCCCAGAGCAGCCAACCGCGTCGATCGAGGATGAACGCGCGCGGCCCCTCGGCGATCAATAGGATGATCGCAAAGATCGCACCGGCTCCGATATACCGAATCGACGTCAGCCAGTACGGATCGAGCACCACGACGAGGTGCTTCATGACGGGAAACATTGCGCCCCACGAGGCGGTGGCAGCAAGCGCGGCAAGCAGGCCGAGGCGGAAAGGGGACATGTCACGCTCCAACCATCGAGCGCCGAATTGGGTTGCTGCGATAGAGAACGACGTTAGAGTTCGATAAATGCCCTAATGCTGACACAGACAACCGTCGATGACTGAAGTGTGAAAGCATTTGGGCTTTTGCGCGGGTTCGTCGTTCTTGCGGCGGCAGTTTTGTTTATATCGTCGCCTACGGCAATCGACGCGCGCCGGGCACCTGCACTCAACGTCGGCACGACGATGATCGATGGCCGCCGCGTTCAATTTGTGATTGCCCGGCTCGATCGTGTGCAGGTTCGTGCTGCGCTCGGGGGTCCCGACGTCGGGGACACCGCGTGGCTCTCCGACATCGCGAAACACGACAACGCAATAGCCGCCGTCAATGGCGGCTATTTTGAAGCCTATGCCAAACACGTGCAGCGCAAGAACCTCGATCAGACGACGGTGATCGACGGCTCGATGGTCTTCAAGGGCGACGTCGGCAGCGTGCTCTACTTCGATCGCGACAATCACGCGACGATCGAACGCATTCCATTGCGCATCGACGGATCGCTCGACGGCAACACTTCCTATCCCAATAACTGGTACGCCTACTGGTTCAATCGCCTTCCCGGACCCGGCGGTGAAACGATCACCATCTTCACCCCCGCCTGGGGCCACTCAACCGGCTTGGCGGGCGGCCCGCAGATTCAAGTAACCGACGGCGTGGTGTCGCAAATCAACTACGGACCGACCCGCATTCCAAGCGACGGCTACGTGATCTACTTCCGCGGCGAGTATCAGGTCGCGTCGCACTTCTGGGTCGGCCGGCGCGCATCGTACACGGTCCATGCTGAAGATGGTTCAGCGCCGGGCATCGCTACCGCGTGGGAAGCGATCGGCGGCGGACCCCAGTTATTGGTCGAGGGCATGGACTACGCGAATCCGGCCGCTGAGGGATTCAAAGATCCCAAAGTCTTTCGTTCGGGCAAACGCGCGATGGTCGGCGTGAGTCAGGACCAATCCGAATTGATCTTCGCCGTTGCGAGCGGCACGCTCGACCAATGCGCGCACATCATGAAAAAACTCGGCGCCTATGACGCGATGAATCTCGACGGCGGCGCATCAACCGGCCTGTGGGCGAACGGCAAGTATCTTGTCTCCCCCGGCCGCCAGATCAACAACGCACTCGTCCTAACGCGCTAGTTGTCATCCCGAGCGTAGCGCAGCGTAGTCGAGGAACCGGCTATACCCAGCGCAGCTCGGCTGAGCACACTTGTCTCGGCGAAGTTCGGTACGCAACGATGGCCGCGGCGGCGACGCCGCAACGATTGCGAGGAAGAGAAGACTCGCGAAGCGTGTTCCCGCAGTCATGATGTGTTGCGACAACGAAAGAGAAGGGCCTCGCGTGAGCGACGCCTCAATAGTCCGTTGGTCCCTCGACTACGCTCGGGATGACAAAAAGTGCTAGGATCGATGTGGAGGTTCTAGATGAACGTTCAATCGGTCCATTCGGCCTATAACATTGATAATTTCGGCCCGACCGCGAATACCGTCGTAGTTCAAGACGCCCACGGCGGCGATAGTCCGAATATGACGTCCTATATCCAGCCATCGGACTTTCGCCGTTCCGATCTCAACACGTTCGACCAAACTGCGGATCTTGGCCGCTATGCGACCAGTCAAGCCGGTCCCGTCTTCCTAAAAGCACACACGCCGACGGGCACCCGCGTCGACACCCACCGATAAAAAATCCGCCCTCACCTACCTTCAGAAAGGGGACTTCTATGCGATCTTTTCTTCGTTTATTTCCTCTGATGCTGGCGACGGCGCTTGCGGTGTTGCCATCTTCCGGCGCCGCGCAAAATTTTCTCACCTACACCGTCCTCACGGACAACAAGTCGGCCAACCGCGCCTGGATCACCATCCAAGACCTCGGGAAAACGAGAAATTTGGATTACGGATGGCTGGAACCCGGAAAAGTGCACGAGTGGGGAGCAGGCAACTATACCTTGGGCGGCTGGTATTACGTTCGCTTCGAGTTCATGGGCGCGAATGGCAAGAGAGTGTGCGATACGCGGGCACAGTTCACGATCGCCAAGGGCGCGAGCCACTCGAAAATAGGAACCTTTGCCACCGGCTATTACGACCCCGCACGGGGGAGCTGCTCGATCGGCATTGCCCGACCTGGCCCCATTTGAGCAAAGAAAAAAGGGCCCCGCGTCAGCGGGGCCCTTGTCATGCGAGTGCTTTGTGGCACGTAAGTGCCGCAAACACTCTACATCATGTCGTAGCCGCCCATGCCGCCACCGCCGGGCATTGCCGGAGCAGCTGACTTGGGTTCGGGCTTGTCGGCGATCAGGGTTTCCGTCGTGAGGATCAGCGCGCCGATCGAAGCGGCGTTTTGCAGCGCCGAACGCGTGACCTTGAACGGCTCCACGATGCCGGCCTTGAACATGTCGACGATGTCNNACGATCTCGATGCCGATCTTCTCATCGGCCCACGTGTTGGCGTGGCCGTTGCTCTTCGGCGCCTTTTCGATGTACTTGTCGATCGCCTTGACTGCGTGCACGAGCGACGCACCGCCACCGGGGATCATGCCTTCCTGAACGGCGGCACGCGTGGCCGACAGCGCATCTTCAATGCGATGCTTCTTCTCTTTGAGCTCGGTTTCGGTCGCGGCACCAACTTGGATCACCGCAACGCCGCCCGAGAGCTTCGCAAGACGCTCTTGCAGTTTCTCGCGATCGAAGTCCGAGTCGGTCTCTTCGATCTGCTTTTTGATCATCTCGATACGGCCCTTGATGTCGGCCGGTTTGCCGGCGCCATCAACGATCGTGGTCTCTTCTTTCGTCACGGTCACGCGCTTGGCTTGACCGAGTTGCTCCGGCGTCGCTTTATCAAGCTTGAGCCCGAGCTCTTCTGAGATCACCGTCGCGCCGGTAAGGGTCGCGATGTCTTTGAGCATCTCTTTGCGGCGGTNNGCTTCGCCTTCGACGTCTTCGGCGATGATCAGCAGCGGACGCTGCACTTGCACGACCTTCTCGAGCAGCGGCAGAATGTCGGCGATCGCCGAGATCTTGCGCTCCGTCACGAGAATGTACGGATTGTCGAGCACGGATTCCATGCGCTCGCTGTCGGTAACCATGTACGGCGAGATGTAGCCCTTGTCGAACTGCATGCCGTCTTTGGTCTCGACTTCGGTCTTGAGCGTGCGCGATTCCTCAACGGTGATCACGCCGTCTTTGCCGACCTTCTCCATCGCCTCGGCGATGAAATCGCCGATCTCTTTGTCGTTGGCCGAGATCGACGCGACTTGCGCGATCTTCTCTTTGGTGTCGACCTTTTGCAGGTTCGAGCCCGAACCCATCTCGTTGACCGCGACTTCCACGGCCTTCTCGATGCCGCGCTTGATCAGCAGCGGGTTCGATCCGGCGGTGACGTTGCGCAGACCTTCGCGGATGATCGCTTGCGCGAGCACCGTCGCGGTAGTTGTGCCGTCGCCGGCGATGTCGTTGGTCTTCGAGGCGACTTCTTTCACGAGCTGTGCGCCCATGTTTTCGAACGTGTCGGAGAGTTCGATCTCCTTGGCGATCGTCACGCCGTCATTGGTAATGGTGGGCGAACCAAACTTCTTGTCGAGTACGACGTTGCGGCCCTTGGGTCCAAGGGTCACTTTCACCGCATCGGCAAGCAGATTGGCGCCACGCTCTAATGCGCGACGCGCATTTTCGTCAAATACGATTTGCTTTGCAGCCATGATTTAGTTCAAATGCTCCTTAAGAAACGCCGGCCGGAACTTTGTCGACAACAGCGAGAACGTCTTTTTCAGATACGATGAGGAATTCTTTGCCGTCGATCTTTACTTCGGAACCGGAATACTTCGAGTAGATTACACGGTCGCCGACCTTGACGGACATCGCAAGTGTCTTGCCATCGTCGGTCACGCGGCCGGTCCCGACCGCACGGACGATACCCTCTTGCGGCTTTTCTTTAGCGGTGTCGGGCAAGAAGATGCCACCGGTGCTCTTCTCATTTTGCTCGACGTGCTCAATGACCACGCGATCGGCCAAAGGCTTGAGATTCACGGAAACCTCCAAAAATTTGTGGGGATTGCTCTTTGGCACTCGCAGCAAAGGAGTGCCAGCCCCGAAATTCTAGCAGAGCGGGGTGAGGAGTGCAAGCGCCTTTGGAGGGCGCCGGGTATTAAGAGCTGAGGGCTGCGAAGGCGCCGGAGCCGGCGAAAAAGGCCACAGCGAGCGTGGCGGCAGCCAGCCAGAGGAAGACCCGGGTGCTGACCGACTGCATTGCGACCCCGATCAGGAGGGCGCCCAGGCAGATCGACACGACCGCCGCGGTCAGGAGTTCGGGCCGGGCCGTGTGTTCGAGTTGGGACCAAAACGCGAAGGCGATGCCGACTCCGGTTAGGATAGCAAGCCCGGCTGTTGCGGCGCGAATGACCAAATCGGTAAGTGCGTGCGGATGGCGTTCCTGTCTCAACATCGTAACCGCTATGCTACCCAGCCAAGCTGATAAGACTCTCGGGTTTGTCTTGGAATTTCGGAATTTAATTCCCAGGCTCGATTGCTAGCTCGACGAATGGTGCGCGCATGGCAGCTACGGTTCGTCCTAACTGGGGCCGCATCGTCATGCAAGCATTCAGCGCCGGCATCGCCGGCGTCATCGTGCTTGATCTCTATTTGTATCTCACAGCGATTCTTTCCGAACACGGTAGCTTGCTTCACATGTGGCAGTGGGCCGCAGTTGCGGCACTCGGTCCGGTTGCGCTGACGAATGCATCGTATGCGTGGCTCGGTGTCGTCGTCGAGCTGATTGTCGCTGTCGCCTGGGCCGGCGGCTATGCGTACTTGGCGCAGATGCAGCGTTTCGTCAACACGCGATGGCTGATCTCCGGCGTGATGTACGGCCTCGTCGTCTACTTCCTCACCGAAGTGCTGTTGCTCGGCGCGCATGCGTTTGTGTGGGCGCCGTCGCCGGCGCAGTTCGTCAATCAAATCTTTGCCTGCATGGTCTTCTTCGGTGTACCGGTCGCGTATGTCGTCGCGCGAATGAATCGCGCGTGATCGGATCGCTGCGCATCTCAACGCAGGCGTTACGCCACAACGCGCAAGCGCTGCGCGACCTCGTCGGCCCCCAGCATGCGGCCTTCGTGGTGAAGGGCAATGCCTACGGCCACGGCATGATCGACACCGCGCTTGCCATCGAAGGCCTCGCGGTCAAACTCTGCGTGTACTCCGTCGACGAAGCGCTCGAATTACGCGATGGCGGCATCACCGCACCGATTCTGATTCTCGGCCCGGTGCCGCCGGATTGGCTGGATGAAGCGATGGCCGCCGACGCTGAGCTTGCACTGTGGGACACGAAGGGCTTCGTGCTCGATCTCTCGCAAGCCGCGTTGCGCGCACAAAAGCGCGCGCGCGTGCACGTTAAAATCAACACCGGTCTCAACCGCTTGGGTTTGCAGCCCGGCGATTTACCCGACGCGGTCGAAGCGTACGGCCGCGTCAACGGGCTCGACATTGTCGGAATCTTCTCGCACCTTGCCTCGGCCGAAGAGCTCGACTCGCCGTTTACCATGTTACAGCTCGAGCGATTCAACGACGCGTACAATCATGCCGAACCGCTCCTTGCGGCGCGCGGGTTTAAGCCAATTCGGCACATCGCCGCGTCGGCAGCCGCCATGCTCTGGCCGCAAACGCGTCTCGATCTCTCACGCTTCGGCATCGCGCTCTACGGCTTGTGGCCATCACCGCAAACCCGCGAAGCGATGAACGGCGGCAAGTTGCCGCTGCAGCCGGCGCTTTCGTATGACACCGAACTGGTCGCGGTGCGCACGATCGACGCGGGCGAACCGGTCGGGTACGGCGCGACCTTCCACGCCCCGCGTCAGATGCCGATCGGCGTGCTTCCGCTCGGCTACGCCGACGGCATTCCGCGCGCGCTTTCCAATAAAGGCAGCGTCCTGATCGAAGGTGAGCGCGCGCCGATCATCGGGCGCGTCGCGATGAACATGAGTTTCGTCGACCTCAGCCACGTGCCCGCCGCGCACCCCGGATCGAAGGTGACGCTGATCGGCCGCGACGGCGCACACGAGATTACCGTCGACGACTGGGCGGAATGGGCCGACACGATCAACTACGACATCATCACGCGGCTGCCGGTCACGCTCGCGCGCGAGTACGCGTAATGCAAAAATATATGGTGGCACGACGTCTGGTGCTGTACGGCATGCTCATTGCGCTGGCGGCGTGCGGCGGGGGAAGCGTTGCGCCGTCGCCGACACCGACGCCGCCGATTTTATGCAGCTTTTTTGGTCCGCCGCCGTTCACCCTCGTATCGCCCGCACCCGGCGCAGCCAACGTGCCCGACTCGACCGAAGCAATGCTCTTTACGGGCACGCTTGAAACGCAGTACGGACCGCCGGGGATCAAGGTTACGTTCGCACCGCAAGGCTTCTACCTCACAGACATCTTTACCGCGACCGCCTCGGGCTATAGCGTCGTTCTTCCACCGCTTAACGCCGCGACCACCTACACCGTGTACTATGTGGTCGATGTCGCAACCGGCACCGGCCCGTGCACCACGGTCTCGATCGACGAAGGCTCGTTCACGACGCAATAGTTATGACAAGTACTGATAACAAACGTCTCCTGCAGGCAGCCTTCGCGGCGCTCGAAAGGGGCGACGGGACGCTGTTCGGCGAGTGCATGGCCGACGATTTCACCTGGACGATCATCGGCACGACACCGTGGTCGCGCACGTACTCCGGCAAGTCCACGGTGCAGCGCGAACTCTTTCGCCCACTCTTCGCGCAGTTCGCCGGTCGCTACACGAACCGCGCGATTCGCTTCATTGCGGAAGACGATTACGTCGTGGTCGAGTGTCGTGGGAACGTAACGACCAAATCGGGTCAGGCGTACAACAATAGCTACTGCTACGTCTGTCGCTTCGCGAACGGCAAAATGGTCGAGCTGACGGAGTACTTGGACACGGCGCTAGTGGAGAAGGCGCTTCTGACGCCGGGTTAACGATGCGCGAATCCGCCGCGATTCTCAGAAACTCAACATGATCGCGGCCGGCTTGCCGTCGACGCTCGCTAAAGGGAACGTAGGATTTGAATCCGTTGGCGTTCGTTTCGCTGAATTCCATGTCTTGTGCAGCTTACCTTACCGCGGGAGCAAACGCGCACGTAGCGCTCCCGCGCCGCCTCCGTGTGCACTTCCTACGCTTGCTGCCGAAGTATCTTGCCGCACGCTCGTGGTCGTATCGGTTAAGCCGTTATAGAACACGATGCCATCTTCGGAGTTGGGCGCAACGCGAATCGCGGTCGTGCTGCCCGCCGCCACGCCGAACGTACCGTAGACAGGTGGCGTCGGCACGCCCGCAAGCCCGTAACTTCCAAAGAACAGCACGCCGTCCGGCGTTACGCCCACATCAATCGGATCGAAATCACCGCGTATGTGCCGAAGCACCGATTGGCCGCCGGGTGAAAATATCTCGACGTCGTGCAAGCTATCGGATTGCTCGGCGAGCGTGCCGCTGCTCGTGACAACGGCGGCGCTATTGTTGTTGGCAACGTAGATATTACCCGCCGCATCGACGTCCACACCCTCGGGACCCGGACCATTGCTGTCGGCCGTTGTTGCGGCAAACCGCTCGCGTCCGTCCGGATAATAGATGTAGAGACCAGCGAGCGGGTCGGGTTGAAAGAACGTGTACTCGGTCACATACAGCGTGCCATCGGCGCCGACGGCCATGTAGTTCGCGCAGAAATTCGCCTGTTGATTGGGCGGAACGATTTTTTCGGGAATCGTTCTCGCGGGGGTTGCGCTCCCCGGTGCGTAGACCGCATATAAGGATGCCCCGTTGACGATCTCCTGTAAATAAGCCGAGCCATCATGGGCGAGCACGAAGCCGAGACAAACGTCGGTAAGCGTGTCTATCGTATAACTCGGTGGGCCGCCGCGC
Organism: Vulcanimicrobiota bacterium; assembly: GCA_003167055.1. Taxonomy (GTDB): domain Bacteria; phylum Vulcanimicrobiota; class Vulcanimicrobiia; order Vulcanimicrobiales; family Vulcanimicrobiaceae; genus Aquilonibacter; species Aquilonibacter stordalenmirensis. Next base: position 8,795 of record PMUE01000305.1, read on the forward strand.
TTGTCGGGGTTCCAGAAGCCCACCGCAAAATCAAGCGCGCCGTCTTGTTGCACCGTCGCGGTAAGAGCCGCCACTTCACCTTGGCCGCTGACTGAGATCCAGTACGTGTTCGGCGCGACTTGGTAACTGGCGTCCGCACTGAGCGCGCCGCGTCGATAACGCTCCAGCGTTGCCCCAGTTCTAAAGATGTNNCCTTCCGTGCTCGGCATGTTGTTCAAGTCGTACACGTTCCCCGCGTCATCTAATCCGACCACAAATGAATCAATCGGCAGCGTTCCAAGCACGCGCGAGCTCGACGTCACGAGTTCGATGCCTCTCGTGTTCAGCGGGTTACACTGAAGGCCGTATGGGCCTTGTGAGAGATACGCAAGCCATTGTGAACCGAAGCAGCGAGAATACCCGCCGCTAACAAGCGCGCAGTCGGGCATAGCATTGTCGGGAGCTGTCGACGTGGTAGCGTCGCTCGCGGTTGTCGAGGTGAGCGCCGGGAAGGTTGCCGTGCCTGCGCACGCTGACATGAGTGCGATCGCAGCGAGGACGGCACAACGATGAAGGAAGGTTAGTGCAGAGTGCATGGTAACCGCTCCTTGGCCGGAGGCGAACCTCGGCATATAAGCATTCGCCCGCTGCCTCTTTCCACCCCTCCCGCCTTCCGGGACCTTTGGACTGCATCCCCGACCGCGGCCCCATGCTTGCCCGCCTGGGTTTCAACGATGTCCCTAAACGAAGGCTCGTTTACGACACTATAAGCTGCAGCGGTCCTTCGACTCCGCTCACTGCGTTCGCTACGCTCAGGATGACAAAGCGCGCTAGCCGACGGCGGCGATGGCGTCGACGAGTTTGATCGTCCCTTTGTAGATTGCGCTTGCGACGATGCACGAGTCGACCGCGGGCGGCGCTTGCGCTTTGAGCGCGCGCAAGTCCTCGATCGTGCGCGCTCCGCCATTGGCAGTCACGAGCACGTCGGCCGCGTTCGCCACGTCGGTCAACGCCGCAATGTCGTAACCTTCGCCCATGCCATCGCGACGAATCTCAGTGAAGATGATCCGTTTGATGCCCCACATCGCCACGCGCTTCACCAGCGCATCACGATCGACCGGCGTATGTTCTTGCCAGCCGTGCGTCGCGACGTGCTTGCCGCGCGCATCGATCCCGGCGATTACGCGTTCACCAAAACGACCGATGATGGCACGCGTGGACCGTTCATCGTCAACCAACATCGTGCCGAGCACGATCTCCGACGCGCCGGCGTCGATCCGCTGCTGCGCTTTATCGACCGTGCGAATGCCGCCGCCGACCTGCACCGGCACGTCGACCGCTTTCACGATCGCGCGTACCACGTCCATGTTATCGCCGTGACCAAACGCCGCGTCGAGATCGACCACGTGCAAGCGGCGCGCACCTTGCGCAACAAATGCCTTTGCCTGCTGCACTGGATCGTCGGCGTACACCGTCGACGTGGCGATGTCGCCGCGCTCCATGCGGATGCACTTGCCGCCCCGCAAGTCGAGTGCGGGGATGACGATCATTTGCGCGAGCCGATCGGCACGAACGGTCCAGGTGGCGGACCGCTGTAGCTCGCTTGCGGGCGGATCAAGCGGTTGTCGGCAAGCTGCTCGAGGATGTGCGCGGTCCAGCCGGCGATGCGGCCGCACGCGAAGACGCCCGTGAATTCATCGCCCGGAATGCCGAGATCGGCGAGCACCGGCGCGGTGTAGAAATCGACGTTGGCGTAGATCTTGCGGTCGGGATGTTCTGCGGCAAGGATGCGCTGGCTATGATTTTCCAGCTCGCGCGCAATCGGATACCACTTGCTGTTGCCCATATGCTTGGAGAGCGCTTGAGCAATCGCTTCGAGATGTTTGGCGCGCGGATCGCGCACGCGATATTCGCGGTGGCCCATGCCCATGATGCGATTGCCTTTGGCAATCTCGTCGTGGACGAACTTCTCGGCCTTGTCGGGCGAACCGATCGCCACGAGATTGGTGTAGGTCGCGCTCGCCGCACCGCCGTGCAGGTCGCCGGTCAGCGTGGCCAGCGCCGAGGTAACACTCGCATAGATGTCCGCGCGCGTCGAGGCAGTTACGCGCGCCGAGAACGTCGATGCGTTATACGAGTGATCTGCGAGCAGCACGAGATACGTGTCGATCGCATCTTCCTCGATCTCCGAGGGAACTTTGCCGGTACGCATGTAGAGGAAGTTCGCGGCATGCGAGAGATCCGTGCGCGGCTCGATCGGTTCCAAACCGCGGCGAATGCGATCCCAGGAGGCAAGAATCGTCGTCATCTTAGCGATCAACTCGATCGCGCTGTGCACGTCGGAAACGTGTTCGCCGTGACTGTTCACCGGCACAAAGAGCGCGAGACCACTGGTGACCGTGCGTATCACGTCCATGGGCCACGCCGTCTTCGGCACCGCTTGCATCGCGGTGATCAGCGGCGCGGGCAACGAACGCCGCGCGGCGAGTTCGGCTTTGAACGCTTTGAGCTCGGTTGCATTCGGCAAATGGCCGTACAACAACAGATGCGCTACTTCTTCGAAGGTCGCGTTGGGCGCGAGATCGTCGATATCGTAGCCTCGGTAGGTCAGTCGTCCGACCTGGCCCTCGACATTGCTTAAAACCGTCGAACCAACGACGACACCCTCGAGCCCGCGGTCGACAACCGTACCAGTAGACACGTAAACCCTCCAAGAACGCCCGTCGCAGAGTCCGCGAGGGCCTAGGGGATTTACGCGGCGTTGACCCGCTTGCCTCCCAACAAAACCAGGGCCGGCGGCTTCTCAATCAGAGAAATGTCGTGGCTGAGATCGCCGTTGAAGGCGACCACGTCAGCCCGTTTTCCGGGTGCAAGCGTGCCGCGATCGTTGACGCCGATCAATTCCGCCGCCGTGACGGTCGCCGAGCGCATGACGTCGGTCGGACGCATGCCCATGTGTACGAGCAATGCAAAGTCTTTGTTATTTTGGTCGTGCGGGAAGACGCCGGCGTCGGTGCCGTAGGCGATGATGACGCTGGTCCCGAGCGCCCGCTGCATGCCGGCGTTGCGAATCGTGGCGGCATATTCGGCCTTTTGCACCGAACCCGGCGGAATGTGATTCGGATTCCCAGGTTGCAGAATCGAGTCGAGCGCCCAAATCGTCGGTACCAACGCCGTGCCGCGTTGCTGCATGTTTTTCAGCGTCGCTTCGCTCACGCCGGTGCAGTGTTCGACCGAGTGCACGCCGCCTTCGACCGCGACCGAGATGCCCTTGTCGCCGTGGCAGTGCGCCGCCACTTTGCGATTGAACTTCGTCGACTCATCGACCACCGCTTGAATCTCGTCGAGGTTCATCTGCGGAATATCCCACACGTCGCCGTAGCTCAGCACGCCGCCGGTCGCAAGAATCTTCACCACGTCGACGTGACGCTTGACGTGCTGACGCACCACTTCGCGGAAGCCGTACGGCCCGTACGACACGCCGCTTTCAATCACTTCATCCTCGTGCACGAAGTCGGGCAGATCGTTGGAGTCGCCGTGACCGCCGGTGATCGAGAGCGCCGGACCCGCGGCAAAGATTTGCGGACCGACGTACACGCCTTCGCCGATCGCGTCGCGCACCGCAAGATCGACGCCCCAGCCGCCGCCGACGTCGCGCAGGGTGGTGAAGCCGTTGTGCAGCATCGATTGCGCGTTCTTGAGGCCGTAAATCGCCGCTTCCCCGACATTGTCGGCAGTTTTTCTGGGCTGCACGAGATAGTGTGAGTCCACGATGAACGGCGCGACGTGGGTGTGGCAGTCGATCAAGCCGGGCATCAGCGTCGCGTCGCCGAGATCGATCACGTGCGCATCGGCACCGGCGTCACCGGCACTCATCGATACGATCCGATCGCCTTTGATCACCAGCAGGCCGGGCGTGTGCATCGTCGTGCCGTCGAACATGCGC
>PMUE01000319.1 GCA_003167055.1 Vulcanimicrobiota bacterium
AGTACGCCGCCCTTGACGACTTGCGTCACGGTGGCCTCGATCACTTCATCGTTCTGATGCGCTTCAATGACCTTCTCCCAGGTCTTGAGCGCGCGTGCGCGACGCTCGGACAGGAACAGCGTTCCGTCCATATCGTCGATGCGGTGAATCATCACCTCGAGGGAGTCACCGACTTTGAGCGCCTTGGGATCGATCGCGAGCGAAAGTTCGCGGAATGGAAGCACGCCTTCGGATTTACCGCCGACGTCGACGAGCAATTCATCTTTATCTTTCTGAACGATCATGCCGTTCAGAACTTGTCCCTCGTCGAGGACTTTCAGCGACTCTTCATAGAGGCGCTGTTCGAGTGCGAGTTGATCTTCCTCAATAGTAGCGGGAGCGATTTCGGTTGTAGAGATGTTGTGGTTCCTACCTAACAATTTGTATTTTTGCGGATCAACGCTGACAGTTTCTGCACCACCAGGTTCCGCGTTGCGCGATNNCGGAGGCCTTCGGCATCCACGTAATCATCGACGCTCGACCCGCGCATTTCGGTTGCACGGAGCAGTACGTCGCGGATCGCGTGGTACAGCCGGAGAATCGCCGGCTTGGTCAACGCTTTGGCGGCCCGGCCGGGACGGATCCCGGCTTCCCAAAGCGCCTCGCAGGCATAGATGTTGCCGATGCCCGCGATGCGATGCTGATCGAGCAATAAAGACTTGATCGGCGTCGTCCGCCCAGAGAGCATACCTGCAAAGCCCTCCGGTGTAAAGGCGGAAGTGAGGGGCTCGACGCCGAGATCGGCGTCCCAGGGCTCATCGGGTTCGACCAGCCGCATCCGGCCAAACGTCCGCACGTCGGCAAAACTCAGCCGCGTTCCATCCGTATAATGCAGCACGACGTGGGTACCCGGAAAGTCGGTCTCTCCGGCCCGCTGGAGCACGAGGCGCCCCGTCATACGCAGGCTGGTGACCAATCGCCGGCCCGACGAGAGTTCGATCACCACGTACTTGGCACGCCGTCCGACGCCCTCGATTCGCTCGCCGGGCAGGGCAGCGGCAAACCGGACGCCCGGGGGCGCCACGGCCATCTTTGGAAGGTGAATCTTTACGGATTTGATCGTTTTGCCCGCGACCGTGTGAGCTAGGCCGCGGGCGATCGTCTCGACTTCAGGTAACTCGGGCACACGCCCAGCGTATCACTCGCGGCGGCGTGTCACCACGATATATTGCGTCGTGCCGGAAATCGGCGTAATATGCGCGTCATATTCACCGGGCTGCTCGTCACCGAAGGCACTGATCTCGTGCAAGTCGGGCTGCAGATGGAGGAAGCAGAACGAGCCATCCGGCTGCACGCTGGTGGTTACGACTTCCGTCGCAGAACGTGCGACGATGATATTCTCGGGACTTCCCGGCGCGTATGCCAACGCAACGACCTTCAACGGATCGACGTCGATGCGACCGCAAATCGCTCCGGGTTGTGCGAGTTCCGGTGAGATCGTGCTCTCAGCGGATGCACAGAGGGGTGTCGCGATCAGCGCTGCTCCCAGCGCCATCGCCGACAGAAGTAAACGTTTCATGCCCTCTATAACGCGGTACGCACCGAAACAGTGACGCTAGCTGTGTAATTCGACCAAATCTGTGAGGCGGGTTCCTGTCACAATTCCGTCGGTAGCCGCTTCACCGGCAGGCAATTCAATCACGAATTTCGCCGTGCCCGAGCGGCGCGGAATTGCATCATCCGGCGTCGTCTCTGGAACGACGGGCACGTTGGCCGCGATACTGCGCACCGTGCCGTCGGCAGCCACGAACACCATATCGAGCGGCACAAGCGTGTTCTTCATCCAAAACGTTATCGGCGCATCCTGCTCGAAGACGAACACCATCCCCGCGTGCTTGGGCAAATGCGTCACACTCATCAAGCCGGTCTCGCGCTCGTCTTCCGTATTAGCGACCTGCAACGTCAGCGTTGCGTGCGGCGCGTGCACGAACATCGTCGGTAAATGCTGCGGCGCCGGCGTCGCCTGCGCAATCAGTGCGGCAAGAAGCACGGCGATCACGCTTGCACCTCCTCAGCCATCATCTCGACGTCATACCAGTTCGCGCCGGATTTTACCGTCACTTCGAGCGGGACCGATAACACCAAGGCCTCCTCCATTTCGCGGCGCGCGAGATTGGCGAGCGCCTGCACCTGATCGCGCCGCACTTCGAAGATCAATTCGTCGTGAATCTGCAACAGCATCGTGGCGTCGAGCCCTGCGGCGCGAACCGCGCGATCGGTCTTCACCATCGCGAGCTTCATCAGGTCGGCGGCGCTGCCTTGTAACGGTGCATTGGTCGCTTCGCGTTCCGCCGCGGAACGCAACATGTAGTTACTGGAGGTCAGCGCCGGCATGTAGCGGCGGCGTCCCAGAATCGTGGTCACGTAGCCGAGATCACGCGCTTCTTCCAGCGTACGATCGATGTACGCCCGGACCGAGGGGAAGCGCGCAAAGTAAGCCTCGGTGATCTCGCGCGCCTGCGCGCGCGGAATCTCCAAGCGTTGCGCCAGGCCGAAATCCGACATGCCGTAGAGCAGACCGAAGTTGACGCTCTTGGCCATACGACGCTGGTTGCCGTCGACGCTCGCATCGCCACCGACGTCAAAGATCTGTCGCGCGGTGAAATCGTGAATGTCTTGACCGTCCTCGAAGGCGCTGCGCATCGCTTCGTCACCGGAGAGATCGGCCATCAGCCGCAGTTCGATCTGACTGTAGTCCGCGGCGAGCAACACGTAGTCGCGGTTCTTTGCGATGAACGCCTTGCGGATGCGCCGTCCCAAATCGCCGCGCACCGGAATGTTCTGCAGATTCGGATTCGTCGACGAGAGACGTCCGGTCGCGGTTGCGGTTTGATTGAACACCGTGTGCAAACGCGATTGCGCATCGAGCAACGCAGGGATGACGTCGATGTAGGTGTTTTTGAGTTTGGTCACTTCGCGCCATTCCAGCACCAGCGCGCAAATCGGGTAGTCCTTCGCTAAGCCTTGCAAGACTTCGACGCCGGTCGCCCAGCCGGTCTTGGTTTTCTTGCCGCCGGGAATCTGCAGCTTGCCGAAGAGAATGTTGCCGAGTTGCAGCGGCGAGCCGATGTTGAATTCCTCGCCGGCGAAATCGTAGATGCGCTGCTGCAAGCGGGCGGCAGCGGTATCGACTTCTTCGGCCAACACCGCGAGTTCCGATGGGTCGACCGCGATGCCGGCCGCCTCCACGCGCGCGAGCAACGGCGCGAGCGGCACCTCGACCTCTTCGTACACGCGCATCTGCGCGCGCTCTTCGAGTACCGGCCGCATCACGTCGAGCAACTGCAGGGTCGCATCCGCGTGCGCGGCGGCATCGTCGACGGGCGCGCCGGACAAATGTTCCGCCGCCGCATCGGTGATCGCCGAAAATGCGCGCGACGGGTTGAGCAGATGCGCGGCGAGCATCGCATCATCGGCAACGCCGGTCAAAGCGATACCGTGCGCATCAAGCACGCGTGCAACCCGTTTGGCGTCGTACGCCACGATGCGCGGCGAAGTGGCGAGGACGTGCAGCAGCGCTGCGCGCACCGGTTCGTGCTCGAGCGTGCCGGCTGCAAACGCGATGCCGGTGCCACGCGCGCCGGAGAGCCCGATCGCGTCGTCGCGCACCGCGAGCGCGAGCCGCTCGCCGGTCGCAAGCGAGCGGATCTCCTCGGCCAGCCGCGCGAACTCCGGCGGATCGACCGACGCCACGTAACTGCGGTACGTGCCCTCGAGTTTTGCATCCCCCGCAAAGAGCGGCAGGCCGTCGACCGGCGCTTTCAATCGCGCCAGCAATGTCTTGAATTCGAGTTGCGCGTAGAGCGGATAGAGCGCGGCGTCGCTCGGCGCTTCGTAACGTCGCTCCCAGTCGATGGTGAGCGGAAGATCACGGCGCACAACCGAGACATCGCGGCAAATTTGTGCCTGCGCGCCATAGTCTTGCACGAGCTTCTCGAGTTTGGGACTGCCGGCGAGTGACGGATCGGCCACCAGCGCATCGAGCGAGCCGGCGGCCTTGAGCAACTTGGTCGCCGTCTTTTCGCCGACGCCCGGAATACCGGGCAGATTGTCCGATGGATCGCCTTTGAGTCCGCGGTAGTCAGGTAATTGATTCGGCTGCAGTTCAAACCGCTCGTAGACCGCAGCGGGATCGTAGCGTCCGAGCTCGGTGATCCCGCGCCGCGTGGTCAGCACGGTGGTATGCTCGTCGACGATCTGCAGAAGATCGAGATCGCCTGTCACCACTAACGCGTCTTCGCCCGCCTCTTCGGCCTGCCGCGCGAGCGTTGCGATGATGTCGTCGGCCTCTTGTCCTTCGATCTCGACGATCGGGATGTGATGCACGGCCAGCACGTCGCGCACCAGTGCGAATTGGCTGCGCAGATCGTCGGGCATCGCGTCGCGTTGCGCTTTATATTCCTTATAGAGCGCCACGCGCTCGGCCGGCATCCCCTTGTCGAACGCGGCGATAATGTGGGTGGGCTTCTCGTCGTTGATGATCTTGTTGAGCATCATCGTAAAGCCGTACACGGCGTTGATCGGCATGCCGCGCACCGTGGTGAGCGGTGGCAGGGCGAAGAACGCGCGGTACACCAGACCGTAGGTGTCGAGCAGCATTAGGCGATTGGGTCGTTTGCGAGCCATTACTGGACCGTAATCGGCGACGAAGCCGCGATCACCCGCCCATCGTCGTTGATCGCAAGGATCGAGAGCGTGTAGCTCCCACGCACGCTCGGGAGTTGCACCGCAATCGCGCTACCGTTGTAGCGCGCGACGTTCCACGAAACCGCTTGGGTGTCGGCCTGCTCGAGCGAAAGATTCTGCGGCGGTGACGAGCGGCGCTCAAAGCCGAGCACTTGCGCGTGTTCGCCGGTGGCGTCAACCCACGGATGCCACGTCCGTCCTTCGGGAGCGCTGACCTGCGTGACCGCAAGGCCCACCGCGAGGAGTGCCGGTGCCGATTCGAAGACCGCGCCGCCCGACGGCGCGCCGCGGCTGATGCGCACGATCGCCGTTCCCGCGCTGCCTGCGACGTCGCGCAAGATGAAGTTGACCGGCGCCCCCGCTGCTAAACCGCCCGGGGGCATTCCGATGCTCGCGTTGATCGGCCGTCCCGGCGCATCGAGCGCGAGCGGGACGCTCGTCCACGCGATCGCACCGTCGCGCACGAATGCAGCGCCGACGCGCAGATCGCCGGGTGCGTCCGCGATCCGCAATGCCGCCGACGCGCGGCCGTCATGCACGGGCGCGACCACCGTCTGCGTGCCGCTCGCGCTCTCGAGCGTCAGCAAGGCTTCACCCTGGGCGCCATCGAGCGATGCGTCGATGCGCGCGTCGTCACCAGCGCGGTAGATGCTGCGGTCGAGCGTGATGCGTACGTTTGCGCTCCCGTTGAGGCTCGTGTCCTGCGTCGCTTGCGGCACGATGTCGACTTGTTGCGCATCGGTGGCCTTCGCGCCGCTCGCGTCGATCGTCGCAAAGACGAGGTTGGTTCCGAGCGACGGTGCGCTGAAGGTGCCGTGAGCGTGTCCGTCGGCATCGAGCGTGAGCGCTTGCTCTTGGGTCGTAGGCCCGTGCTGCAACTGCACGGTTACGCGCGCGCCCGCCGCTGGTTTCTCGCTGCCGACTTCTTCGCCGAACACGTCGAAGTTGACCGGCGTGCCGAGCGTCTGCTGATCGCGATCGAGTTGCAGGCGCACCGCAAGCGATGCGGTGGGCACGACGATGCGCGTCACCGCGCTCGCGCCGCCGGCATCAATGCGCACGCCGTAGGTTGACGGCAAACCATCGGTTGGGTGCGCGATCATCACCGTCGCGTGACCGTCACCGTTGGTCTGCACCGTCTGATCGAGCCACGGCGAGGTTCCCCACGGAATCTCGGGTGAGGCGTAGCCGGGAAACACGTGCGGCGAGCGCACGATCTGCACGTGTACCGCAACGCCGCCCCGCGACGAGGTAATGTTTACCGGAACATCATTGGCGGCGTCGCACGGCCCGTCGCATCCGCCGGCAACTTCGAGCGAGAGTCCGTTCGCGTCGGCGTCGACGTGCACGGTTGCGCCGCCGACACCGCCGTCGACTTGCGCGAGCACCGCGTAGTCGCCGGCCGCCGCATTCGCCGGGATCGGAATGTCGGAACTAAATGCGCCCGCACCATCGACCGGTGCATCAACTTGAGCGAGCAACGTGCTGCCCAGACGCATCGCAATCGACGCCGTGCCCGTCGCCGGTCGCAACGACGCGTTGGAGCGCGTGCGGGCAAATCCGACGACGCGTACCGTGCCGCCGGCGTGGACTACCGCCGTGTCGGTTCGGACGCCGACGATCGTGGCCGGCAGCGGCGCCTGCGGCAAGAAGCTCGCAAAGGTGTAACTATTGCCCCACTGCGCGAGCGCAAAGACCGGACGCGGCGAACGGTTCCAGCGCACGAGCCCATTCGTGTCGGTATAGCGCGCTTCAAAGCTATTGTTGACGACGAATTGCACGCGCATGTGTGCAAGCGCGCGTCCGGTGCCGAGATCCGTCGCATAGAGCAAAAGTTCGCCGGGTGTTTCTTTCGTTAGGAGCCCAACGCGCGTGCGATTGATCCAGACTTGCTCGCCGACGTCGCCGCGGCGTGCTTCGACGACGAAGAAACCTTCGCGCGAACCGAGCTGCACGTCGACCTCGCTGGATTGAAATTGATAACCGCCCGGCGGCGTAAAGCTAAATGTGCTGATCGCATGACGGCCGCGCGTGTCAATAGCGCGGGGTCGCGCATTCGAGCCGGCGGTTACGACGTCGGCTGGATCGACTTGATACACGGCAAATTGCACCGGTGCGCCGGAATAGGTATCCAAGCGCACCGTCGTGGCTTGCCACGGCACGTTTGAATCACTCGCGAAGAGGGCAAAGTAAGCGTCGAGTTTATGGAGATCGACAATCGGCCGTGCAGCAATGACCGGCGCGCTAAGCAGTGCAAGCGCCAGCATGACGCCCAGGAAGGCCCGTATTCGAAACACGACGCGGGTGAGGTTTCGCGGCATCCCAGGATCGGTCCCACGGGGAAGGTCGCTTCCCCAGGGCCGCATAAAGCGTGAATCCGTGAACGAGTCCGACTCAGGGAACTCCCTCTCGACGCGCTGCCGTTACTGCGGGTGTGAAGAAACCACCGAGCAGATGTCCGATCCGGCCGAGCGCCGCCACCTGCAAGTCATCGTCGCTTGCGCGTCGTGTGGACGCCAGTTCACCGTACTCTCCACCAACTGATATGCGCGCACTCGCTGTACTGCTCGCGCTAACCAGCGCGCTGATCGCGCTTCCCGTTGCCGCTGCGACCCCCGCGCCGAAAGCGACCGCCACGCCGCGCGTCGTGCTTCCGAAGGCCCCGACGTTTCCCGAGCACGCCGAGTTCTTGGTCGAGGTCAACAAAAAAGGGCAAGTCGTCCGGATAAAATCGGCCAAGGGCATGGGCAGCAAAGATCCGCTTTTCAACGCGCATGTGTACGGCAACGTCCTGCAGATGTGGATTCGTCACCCTGACGGCACCGCCGAAGTCGGATTGTATCGGGTCACGTTTGACTACGATCCGCACACGAGGAAAATCGCTCGTCATCCAACCCTCGTGCAGCCGGGCGGCAACTGGGGCGACGACGAGGGCGCGGCCGACGTCATGATGGAGACCGCCGCGCGCGAGGCGCGTCAGCAGAAGGCCGCGCAGCAACAAAAGCAGCAGGCGCAGAACAAGAGTCTGCCGCCGTTGGATACGATCGTTGGCCCGACGTCGTCGCCGACCCACCACCCCTAGAGCGCCGCTTCCGCGCGAGTTCGTGCTCGATCCAATCGCGGATCGCGCGCGCAGCTGCACCGCGAAGGACGCTTATCCGAGCGAAGAGCACGCGCGCGCGGTGATGCTCATGAACGGCGTCTCGCTTGCCGTCTATCAATGCCGCTACTGCGAACTGTGGCATCTCACCAGTCGCCGCGCGTGATACACTAGCCCGGTATGAAATTCGTCAGCTACGTTAACAGTAATGGCTTTCCGGCGCCGGGACTGCTCGAGGGCGAATCGATTCGGCGGATCGACGCGCCGTCGTTGCGCGACTACATCGCGCTACCGCCCGCCCAGCGCGCCGCCCAACATACCAGCGAGACCATTGCGCTTGCGAAGGTGAAACTCGACGCTCCCGTGCGTCCCCTGCGCAACATTTTCTGCGTCGGCCGCAACTATCTCGAACACGCCAAAGAAGGCGCGGCGATCTTCGGACAAGAGCTCAAGTTGCCCGATGTCCCGACGTTCTTCACCAAAGCGACGCCGACGTCGATTGCGGCACACGAGCAAACGCTCAAACTTGAGGCAAAGGTCTCAAGCGAGTACGATTTTGAAGCCGAACTAGCCGTGATCATTGGAACGACCTGCAAAGACGTCACCGAGGCCGACGCCATGCGCGTGATCTTCGGTTATACCGCGTTCAACGACGTGACCGCGCGCGATCTCCAGCGCGCGCATTTGCAGTGGTTCAAAGGCAAGAGTCTCGATTATTGCTCACCCTACGGCCCGTGGATCGTGTCGGCCGACGAAATTGGTGATCCGGGGAAACTCGAGATCATGTTTCATCTCAACGGCGTCGAGAAACAGCACAGCAACACGTCGAAGATGATCTTCGACATTCCGCGCCTCATCGCCGAACTTTCCAAAGGCATGACGCTGTTGGCCGGCGACGTCATCGCCACCGGCACGCCGGAAGGTGTCGGTTTCGCGCGCAAACCGCCGGAATTCTTGAAAGACGGTGACGTGATGGAAGTCAAGATCGAGAAGATCGGCGTGCTGCGCAACACCGTCTCGATCGCCTAACTCAAGACCGCAGGGTTGCGCAAACCGGCGCGTGAACGCTAGCGCCCATGATCGTCGCCGTACCTCGTGAGGCCGCTTCGGGCGAGCGCCGCGTGGCGCTGGTTCCGGAGACCGTAACGAAGCTTATACAGGCGGGCGGTTCTGTGCGCGTGCAACGCGACGCCGGAACCGCGGCCGCCTTTCCGGATGAATTCTACACGCAGGCCGGAGCGTCGATCGTCGACGATCCGGCCGCGCTCGTTTCCGAGGCCGACGTCGTCGTCACCGTGGGCAAACCCGCGCCGGCCGTGCTCAGCGCGATGCATCGAAACGAGACGCTGGTCGGTTTTTTGAATCCGCTCGGCGATCCGGCGTACGTGAAGACGCTCGCCGATGCCGGGGTCACGGCACTTGCAATGGAAATGATCCCGCGCATTACTCGCGCGCAGTCGATGGATGCGCTCTCTTCACAAAGCAACATCGCGGGCTACAAAGCGGTGCTTCTCGCCGCCGCCGAGCTGCCAAAATTTTTCCCGATGCTCACCACCGCTGCGGGCACGATTCGGCCCGCGAAAGCGCTGATTTTGGGCGCAGGTGTCGCCGGCTTGCAAGCGATCGCGACGGCGCGCCGCTTGGGGGCGGTGGTCAGCGGTTACGACGTCCGCGCGGCGGTCAAAGAGCAAGTGCAATCGCTCGGCGCCGCATTCTTAGAGTTCGATCTCGGTGAAAGCGCCGAAGGCACCGGCGGATACGCAAAGGAGCTCACACCCGAGCAACAGGAGCGTCAACGCGCATGGATGGTCGAACAGATCGGTAAAAACGACGTCGTGATCACGACCGCGCTGGTCCCCGGACGCAAAGCGCCGGTGTTGATCAGCGAAGCGGCGGTTGCGGCAATGAAACCGGGCTCCGTTATCGTCGATCTAGCCGCGGAAGCGGGCGGCAATTGCGCGCTGACCAAAGCCGGCGAAACGGTCACTTCACCAAACGGCGTGAGCATCATCGGCGCCGTCAACTTAGCTTCGACGATGCCCTACGATGCCAGTCAACTCTACTCGCGCAACGTCTACGCGCTGCTCTCGCCCTTCATTAAAGATGGCGTACTCACGCTCGACCCTAACGACGAAGTGATCAAAGGCGCGTGCATCGCGCGCGACGGCCACGTGCTGATCGGAGGACCTGCTTAAGTGACCGACGTCAACCACTTGATTACGCTCCTGACCATTTTCGTGCTCGCGGTGTTCGTCGGGTTCGAAGTAATTTCGAAGGTCCCGACCACGCTGCATACGCCCTTGATGTCGGCCACCAACGCGATTCACGGCATCGTGGTAGCCGGCGCAATCGTCGCCACGGTCTCGCTTTTTAATGGCACCGGTGCCGACGCCGGCATGGTGATCGTCGCGATCGCGGCGGTGACGCTCGGCGCGATCAACGTCTTCGGCGGGTTCTCGGTTACCGAACGCATGCTCGAGATGTTCCGCGGTAAGGGAGGGTCCAAGTGACGCTTGCCGCGCCGTTGCTCGATCTCGTTGCGATCGCGTGTTTCATCTTGGGACTGCACTTTTTGAACACCCCGAAGACGGCACGCTTCGGCAACCGTCTCGCGGCCGTCGGCATGCTCATCGCGCTGATCGTCGTGCTGGTGCAAACCATGGGCATCGGCTGGTGGGCAATCGCGATCGGCCTCGTCGTCGGTGGAACCGTCGGCATCGTTGCCGCGCTTCGCGTAAAGATGACCGCGATGCCGCAGATGGTCGCGCTCTACAACGGCGCTGGCGGCGGCGCGGCGGCACTGATCGGCGTCGTTGAATATGTGGTCTTTTTGCGCGGCGGCGCGGCGGCGCTCGATCCGATCGTCTCGGTCTCGCTCGTCGTTTCGATGATCATCGGTTCGATCAGCCTCGCCGGCTCGATCGTCGCCTTCCTCAAATTGCAAGAACTGATGACCGGGCGTCCGGTGACGTATCCAGGGCAGCAGGTCGTGAATGCCATCGTCGCGCTCGCGATTGTCGCGCTCGCAGTTTGGTTCGTGGTAAGCGCCGGCACGCTGCCGATGTGGGGCTTCTTCCTCTTGCTCGCGGCGGCACTCGCGCTCGGCGTGCTGTTCGTGATGCCGATCGGCGGCGCCGACATGCCGGTCGTGATCTCGCTGCTCAACTCGTTCACCGGCCTCGCGGTCGCGGTCGCCGGATTCGAAATCGATTCCGAGCTGCTCATCATCTGCGGCGCGCTGGTCGGAGCGAGCGGTACCATTCTAACCGTCGACATGAGCAAAGCGATGAATCGCTCGATCACCAACGTGCTCTTTAGCGCGTTTGGTTCGGCCGGCGGATCCGAACCGGCTGCAGCCGGCAGCGGCGGACCGCAGAACGTGCGCAGCGTTTCCGCCGACGATGTCGCCGTGATGCTGGCCTACGCGCAAAAAGTGATGTTCGTGCCCGGCTACGGCATGGC
>PMUE01000390.1 GCA_003167055.1 Vulcanimicrobiota bacterium
CTCACCGCAGGCACGCTGTACTGGCACTTCGTCGACGTCATCTGGGTTGTGCTGTTCTCTATCTTCTACCTGATTTAGGAGGACGTATTTTGCTCAACTCTTCGTCGCCTCAGCCCTCGCGTGCCGCTGCACGCGTCGGGCCTCGGCTCCTCAATTTGATCAAAATCCGTGCCTCCTACAAGGACCGTCGGTATGCATCTTGATGCTCCAACCATCGAACGGACCATCGCCATCGTCGGCGGCATCGTCGTGGCGATCGTTTCGGCCAAAGCGCTATGGGACGATCGCAACACGCCCGGCCTCGACAATCAGGTCTTCAAGCTGATGCTCGGACTGCTGTGTCTCGGCGCGGTCATCGCCGTGCTCGCGGGCGCCAACGTGCTCGGCAACTTCCCGAAGGGGGCGTAATCATGATCGAACATCAAGAGGCGGTCGACTTCACGTATGTCCCTGAGTCGAAGGGCATTGGCCGCGGCACGACCGTGATTCTTATCATCGGTCTCCTGATGATCTTCACGATGGGCGGACTCGCGGCGTTCCTCTCCGGCTGGGGCCACATGTGGCCCTCGAACACGACGTTACGCGATCCTCTCGGCAGCATGCCGAAATAGACCTTCGGCTTTGCTGCAACAGGGCTAGTCTTCTGGATGGGGGCCTTTGCGCGGGGCGATTCCGATAGCGAGCGGAGGCAGTTCGTCGGGTAGCAGGCCCGTGTTGTGGCCGTCGATTCTATGGATTCCCGCGAAGACCGAAAATTCGATCATCGCGGGAATCGTTGCGTTCTCGAGGCGGCGCGTGCCGAAGTATTCCCACTCGCACGCAACGGTGCGGTCTTCGAAGAGCGTCGCGACGTAACCGTGTCCCTCGTCACTCGAGCGTTCGTCGCTCTCGCGATAGCGCACGAAGCCATCGACTTTGTAGATCGGTTTAAAGGTTTGGAGATAGGCGCTAAACGGCGCAACCAGCACGGCGATGAAATAGCCCAAGAAGGCGATCGCACCGATCGCAAAGATCCAGGAGATTCTGATCAGGGTGTGTTCGGCCGGCACGTGCTGCGAACGATAGATGATCCCGATCGTCAGAAACGTCATGAACAACACGCCCAAGAGCGGTTCGATTGCGATCGCCATCCGGCCCGAAAGTCCGCGCCACACGACTCTTCGCTCGGCGTCGGTCCAGCGCCGATGCGCGAGCTGCCGCGTGCGGTCGTCGAAGAGACGGTGTTTCATCGCCCCGCGGAGACGACGTCGGCCTCGCGCGGCGCTGCACGCTCGACAATCGCGCGCAACGCCGTCTTGATCGGTAGCGTACCGATGGTGCGTCCGGCGCCGGGCGTGACGCGGCTCGCGATGAAGCAATCGCTCACGTAGTTGGGCGCACTCTCGAGCAGCAGACTCGCTTGCCATAGCGTGGCCATCCGCTCGACCAGTGAGCGCGCGCGCCATTCGAGGTCATCCTCGGCGAAATCGTCGCGTAGTTCTCGGACCGCCGCTGCGATGCGCGGATCACGCGTCCCGGGTTCTAGCTCGGCAAAGAGCGCTTCGACCGCCGCGGGCTGTTTGCTCACGATGCGCAGGACGTCGAGCGCGTTGATGTTGCCAGAGCCTTCCCAGATCGAATTGAGCGGCGCTTCGCGGTACAGCCGCGGCATGATCGATTCCTCGACGTAGCCATTGCCGCCCAAGCATTCCAGCGCTTCGGCCACAAATGCCGGCGCGCGCTTGCACACGTAGAACTTGCCGACGGCCGTGCCGATTCGTTTGAGCGCCGCGGCCTGCGCGCTGACCGGCGCTTCGTCGACGGCGCGCGCGAGGCGCACGAAGAGTGCCGTTGCCGCCTCGGATTCGAGCGCAAGATCGGCCAGCACGTTCTGCATCAGTGCGTGGTCGATCAGCGGCGCGCCGAAGGTCTGACGATAGGTCGCGTGATGAACGGCTTGCGCGAGAGCCGCGCGCAATAACGCAGCCGAGCCGATGATGCAGTCCAGGCGCGTGCCGTTGACCATCTCCACGATCGTCTGGATGCCGCGCCCCTCTTCACCGACGAGCCACGCGTGCGTGCCGGCAAACTCGACTTCGCTCGACGCGTTGCTGCGATTGCCGAGCTTGTCTTTGAGGCGTTGGATCGCAAACGGGTTGCGCGTTCCGTCGGGAAGAACCCGCGGCACGAGGAAGCACGAGAGGCCGCGCTCGGCCTGAGCGAGCACCAAGAACGCATCGCTCATCGGCGCCGAGCAAAACCACTTGTGTCCTTCGAGAAGGTATTCGCCGTCCTCGCCGGTCCGTTGCGCGCGCGTTTGATTGGCACGAACATCGCTGCCGCCTTGTCGCTCGGTCATGCCCATGCCGCAGATCGCCGCTTCTTTTTCGGCGATGGGCACGAGCCGCGGATCGTAGCAGCGCGCGCCGAGTTTCTCGACCCACTGCGACGCTAGCGCAGGCGCACGTTCGATTGCCGGAACCGCGGCGTAGGTCATCGAGATCGGGCAGAGATGGCCGCCTTCGACTTGTGACCAGACAAAGAATTTGGCCGCGCGTTGCAGATGGGCGTTGGGATCCTTGTCACACCACGGCGCGGCATGCAAACCGCTCGTCACGGCGACGCACATCAGCGCGTGATAGGACGGATGAAAATGGACTTCGTCGATACGCTCCCCGAAGCGATCGTGGGTGCGCAGCTCAGGCGAGTTGCGATTGGCATCAAAGCCGAGCTCGATCGTGCCGGGGTCGCCGGCCAGCGCGCCGAGTTGCAGCAGCTCCGTGCGATCGAACGCCGGCGCGGCGCGGTCGAGTGCGTCGAGCAGCGCACGGTCGGTCGAAAAGAGGTTGTAGTCCTGAAGCGGCGGCGGTTGATTGTTCACGGCCGCTTAAGCTTCGAGCGGGTAGACCTTCCCGGCCTGCGCGCGTTGCTCGCGAACGCGCGGATAGAGCGTGGCAGCGATTGCCAGCGCCACGAGGGCGACACCGCAAAAACACAGGTAGGCGTCGCGGTAGCCGTGCAGCTCGCTTGGTGCAAGGCCGATGACACCGCCGGCAAGCGAACTGCCGAGAATCTGTCCCACGATAAGCGCTTGGCTGAGCAGCCCAACAGCGGTTGCGCGCCGGTTCTCGCTGGTCTCGCTGGTCACGATGTAGCGCGTCGGTGCACCAAGCAGCGCGCCGAATCCGCAACCGGCGACGACCATCGCGAGAATCGTCAGCGGCAGTGAGTAGAATCCCACCGCGAAGATGGCCAAACCGATTTCGGTCAAGATCGCGCCGGCGAGCAAAACATCGCGGCTACCCAGTCGATCGAGCGCGCGTCCCGAAATCGGAATGACGACGACGAACATCAACGCGCCGAGCGAGGCAATCAATCCGGCTTGCGCGTACGAGAGATTTTGCGCGCCAACCAGCACGGTCGGAATGAAGAAGAGCGAGCCCTCGAGCACACCAATCGCGATTTCAAGAACGTAGGTCTTCGCGAGCTGCCCGCCGGTGAACAGCGAAAGTGGCACAATCGGGTACTCCGCGACGCGTTCCCACCACACAAACCCGGCCAGGATCAGCACACCGAGAATCGCCGTCACGAGACGCGCGGTCACCAAGCCGTCCATCACGAGCAACAGCCCGGCGCAGAGCAGCAGAAGGCCAAAGCCGTCGAGCGGACCGCGGATGCGCGGCGCGGCGCGCGGCACATAGCGGTACGCAAGCACCAGCACGATCGCGGCGAGCGGAAAGTTCAAGACGAAGATCCAGCGCCACGAGATGAAGTGCGTGACGATGCCACCGAACGCCGGGCCGATAACCGCTGCGAGTCCCCACGTCGCCGCGACCAGGCCGAGCGCGCTTCCGCGACGTTGCGGCTCGACCACGTCGCCGATCGCCGCGGTTGCAACCGGAAAGACCCCGCCGGCACCGAGCGCTTGCAATGCGCGTGCGAATAGAAAGACACCGTACGTCGGTGCGAGGACCGCGACGACGCTGCCAATCGCGAAGAGCCCGATGCAGCTCATGTAGACGACCCGCCGTCCGAACCGGTCGGCCAGCGTGCCGGCGATGGCGATCGATGCAACCGTTACCAGCAGATAGAGCGTGAAGATCCACGCGAGGTCACCGGTCGGCACGGTAAATTCGCGCGCGATGGCAGGCAACGCGGGCGAGAGCACGCCCAGGTCGAGGGCACCGGCGAAAACACCTAACGCGAGCGTCAGGAGCAGCGGCTTATTGCTACGCAAGGATTCGGTCGATCACCATCACCAGGCACATCAGCGCCAAGTAGAGCAAGGAGAATTTGAAGGTGCGGCGCGCCCAGAAGGTACCGGCGTCCTTCCACGTGCGAATCGTGTCGTAAAGGAAGATCGCCCCAAGTACAGCCGCAGCAGCGACGTAAAGCGTACCCATCACGTGAAGCGGATAGAGCAAGAGCGACGCGGCCACCAGCAAGATTGTGTAATAGATGATCTCGCGCTTGGTGCGTTCTTCGCCGGCAACGTTCGGCATCATCGGCACGCGCGCTTTGGCGTAGTCGGTTTCGGTCATGAGCGCAAGCGACCAGAAATGCGGCGGCGTCCACAGGAAGATCAGCGCAAAGAGTCCGAGGGCCGGTCCGCCGATTTGATGCGTTACTGCCGCCCACCCGACCAACGGCGGGACGGCGCCGGCCGCGCCCCCGATGACGATGTTGAGCGGTGTTGCACGTTTGAGCCACATCGTGTAGATCGCGACGTAAAAGACATTTCCGCCGAGTGACAGCCACGCGGCGAGCGGATTGACGAGCAAGTAGAGCATCGCGAAGGCCACGACGCCCAGGGTCACCGCATAAATCGTTGCGTGGACCGGCGAGATACGGCCCTGCGGGATCGGACGATCCATCGTGCGCCGCATCACGCGGTCTATGTCGGCATCCAAGACGCAGTTGAGCGCGCCGGCAGAACCCGCCGCGAGCGCCCCGCCGAGCAGCGTCCAAAACACCAGCGCGAGCGGCGGAATTCCGCGCGCGGCCATCAACATCGCTGCCGCCGTTGTGATCAGCAACAGCACGATGATCCGCGGCTTAGCGAGTTCAAAATAGTCGGCGATCGTGTTCACGTAGGCGTGCGGCTCGATTCAAAGGCGAGACCGCGTGCGTCGAGCACGGCAAAGAGTGTTGCAACCACGAAGACGAGGAAGACCAGCGCGGCATTAAATGCGTGCGCTTCGCGCAGGTCCATCGGAAGGCGCAGCGCGACGTTGAGCAGCCCGAGCACGATTTGGACGAACACCAGCCCGAGCCCGGCGCTGACCGCTAGGCGAACGCGCAGCGACGCCGGCCGAATCCAGGCAAAGGCGAAACTGAAGACGGCGCAAAGCAGGGTCGCGGCGGCGATGGTGCGGTGTAGCATCTGAGCGTATTGCCCTTGCGTGTAGACCACGACATTTCCCGCGCATCCCGGAATTGAGAGACAAGCAAGCCCATCACCGCTCGAGCTCACGTATGCCCCGATGCACATGGTCACGAACGCTACCAGGGCGGTTCCGGCGAGAATGCCGGTCAGCGCAATCTCAGTGCGCGGCGCCCGCGCTTGTGCCGTATCGTCGTTGCCGGCAAAAAGCATCATGGCGCACAGCGACGCGATGAAGGCCATGGCCGTTCCCCAATGGAGCACGACGGACATTGGGCTGTTCGACAAACGAACGGTTGCAGCTCCGAGCACACATTGAATGATGAACAACGCGCCCACAGCGCCAAGCGCCGGTGTGACGAATCGAGCACGGTCACGTACGCGCCAGGCAGCGATCATCACGGCGATCACCAGTGGCGCAACGCAGAACGCGAAGAGCCGGTGCGTCCATTCCCAGATCGTGCCGTCGGCCATGGAAGGCACCAGCATACCGTGGCAGAGCGGCCAATCCGGACATGTCATGCCGGCTCCGTTGATGCGCGTCCAGCTTCCGAGCATAACGGTTCCAAGCGCGACAATTACCGACGCGGCCGATAGACGTCGCAGGGTTTTCATCGGGACCTCAAGCGTACGTGGCTAGACGATAAGCAGCAACGAGTAAGGTCTAAAGGGTGTCCTTTAGCAGTGGTCTGCTGCTTGCTCGATATGACTGCCCGCCGTCAATTCGTCCTTCATAACGGCCGGCATGCGGTCCTGGAAATCGCTCGAAGCGGCCTTCGCCATCACCAGATCGTCGTCGAGCGATTCGGTGCCGACCATCAGCGGCGGATGGGTCATGGCCCACTGCACCTGGGGNNCGTCATCGGGTGGCGCGGCCCGTCGGCGCTATCGTCGACCATCATATCCGAGGCTTCAAGGAACGAGACGAAGCCGTCCAGATCGCGCTGAATCAAGTGTTGGCGATAGAGGGCGCCGCCCAGGGCATCGGCCGCCGCTTTCAATTCTGTCTTTTCGTCCGGATCCGTCGCCTGCTTGGCCAGGTCTCGGAGTTCGTTGACTTCCTTTTCGCCCATCCGATACTGCTTGTAGATGCTATCCGCCAGCGAGGACAACCGGTGAATTTCAGCCAGGCGATCGAGTGAGGACCCCGCAAGATCGGTCGAGCGCAACGTCAGGATCGTCGTCCCGAGGTTCTGATCGTTCTGGATGGTCGAGCCGATGGCCGCGTTGGTATGCGCCGCAAACTCGCCGCATAGCGGCGACGATTTGACGGTAACGATCGTTTTTAGCAACGGCGTCGGTGACGGGCTCGGCGCGCTTGCCGTCACCACCGCCAGCACGATAGCTAGCATGTCTTATTCTACAACGCTCGTCCGGGGAAGGTGGTGACAGGAGGAATGTCTGACGCTTGGGCCCGCGAAAGCGAGGAGCCGTGAAGCGCTGGATGCCCCTCGCGGTGGCGGTGCTGCTGCTCTTGACCGGCTGCCGTGAAGTGCGCGTTCAAACGCTCGCTGTCGGTACCACGGCGGGGCCCGGCGGCAACGCGATCATCGTCGTTCGGGACCCCACGACCCTTGCGCACCTGGGCATCAAGGCCCCGGTCCGTTTCAAGGGCGAGTTTGGGGTGGTATTGCTCATGGGTCCGCATTCGCGCAGCGGCTACCGGCAAGTCATCGAATCGATCCGCGCGAGCGACCAGCGCGTGCGCGTCGTCGCTTTCGAACAAGCACCCGCCGATGGAGGCGAACCGGCCAGCGATTATCGCACGTACACATTATGGATCGTACCGAATTCAGTTTACCGAAGCGGGATACGCGTTGAAGTGGTGACGCCGAGCGACGATGCGATCGCGCAAACGGTGCTGCCATAGTTACGATGCATGCCGCGGTCGAGCGGCTCGGTCCGGTACTCGTGCCCGACGGGGACCCGAACGAAGTTGAAGGCGTGCTCAATCCGGCGAGCGCGCGCACGCGGGACGGCGATTTGTTGCTCTATCCGCGCGCGGTCGCGAAGGGGAATATTTCGCGCGTCGAACGCGTTCACGTGGCGCAGCGTGACGCCACATTTATCACCCAACGCGACGGCTTTGCGCTCGAACCCGAAGCGACGTACGAGGTGCGCCCGTCCGCCGGCTACGGCTGCGAAGATCCGCGCGTGACCTTCATCCCGGTGCTCGATCGCTACGTGATGGCATATACGGCATTCGGTCCGTTAGGACCGCGTATCGCAATTGCGCTGTCGACTGACGGGCATAGCTGGGAGCGCCTCGGGCTCATGCGCTTCGCGCAGCCGGGCATGGTCGACGGCGACGATAAAGACGCTGCGTTCTTTCCGGAACCGGTGCTTTCGCCGCGCGGCGAGCGTTCGCTGGCATTTTACCATCGTCCGATGTTGCATCTTTCCGCCGTCGACGGCCGTGCCGCGATTCCGCTGATCGAACGTTTGCCGTTCGAGGATCGCGAATCGATTCGCATCGGGTACGTTCCGCTCGAACCCGCGCTGCAAGATGTGCAAGGGTTGTTGGACGTGGGCGAGAGCGTTATCGTGCTATCGCCCGACGCCAACTGGGGCTCGATCAAAGTCGGCGCGGGCACGCCGCCGGTCCGCATCGCAGAAGGGTGGCTTTCGCTCTTCCACGGCGTCGACTTGATCGATAACAGCGGAGCGAGGCCGAAGTTCCGCTACAGCGCAGGCATCGTGATCCACGATCTGGAGCAGCCGCACAAAATTGTGTATCGTTCGCCGGAACCGGTAATAACGCCCGAGACCGAATACGAGCGCAAGGGCATCGTCGACAACGTCGTCTTCCCAACCGGAATCGACGTGCGAGCGGATTTGGGCCCGCGTACCTTCGACGTGTATTACGGCATGGCAGACTACGCGATCGGCGCAGCGCGTTTGTCGTTAGACTAGCTGTGCTTCGCTACTTCGCGATCGCCACGGTCATCGTACTCTCGATCGCCGTCATCGTCACTGCGCACAGTTACGGAGACTTCATGCGATTCCGCCTCGCGGCGTCTAGGCACTCGCCGGTGCCGCAGCACCTGCGGATCTCCGCCGGCGGCGGGTCCTCGGAGGGCGACGTAACCGGTGACGCACCGTGGGCGCTCTCGGCACTGCCGGATTGCTTCACGCAGCGTTCCGAGACGGCCGGCTCCCAGGCGTACGTCGCGACGCGGATTCCCGCCGGAGCGCAACCCGTAGCCGACGGGACGCGTCTGCGGTATGGGCCCTGCACGATTCTGGTGCGCAGGAGCGAACTGCTCGTTGAGCGCGGCTCAGATCACCTGCGTGTCCCGCCACGTGCAACCCTCTATACGGTGGGGAATTCGCTCGTGCTCGTACGCACGAGCGGAAACTACGCCGTGTTGCGGACT
The DNA here is from genome assembly GCA_003167055.1 of Vulcanimicrobiota bacterium. Taxonomy (GTDB): domain Bacteria; phylum Vulcanimicrobiota; class Vulcanimicrobiia; order Vulcanimicrobiales; family Vulcanimicrobiaceae; genus Aquilonibacter; species Aquilonibacter stordalenmirensis. Next base: position 8,740 of record PMUE01000390.1, read on the forward strand.
TACGAAATTACGACCAACCATTGATGAACATTACTGACGAAGTTAGCAGGCGACGGACGTTCGCCATCATCTCGCATCCGGACGCGGGCAAAACGACGCTGACCGAAAAGCTGCTGCTCTACGGCGGCGCGATCCATGTCGCCGGACAGGTGTCAGCGCGCAAGCGTCAGCGCGCAGTGACCAGCGATTGGATGGAACTCGAGCGCGAACGCGGCATTTCCATCACCTCGACGGTCCTGCAGTTTCCGTACCACGGCTACACGATCAATTTGCTCGATACGCCGGGCCACCAAGATTTCGGCGAGGACACGTACCGCACGCTGCTGGCGGCTGACTCGGCAGTGATGCTGATCGACGCGGCGCGCGGCGTAGAACCGCAGACCCGCAAGTTGTTTGCGATCTGCCGCGCGCGGCGCATTCCGCTGTTCACGTTC
>PMUE01000183.1 GCA_003167055.1 Vulcanimicrobiota bacterium
GATTTCGTGATCAGCGACGGTATCGTGACGCGCGTGATGCCCGATCTGCGTTATCAGTCGATGCGTGAAGTGCAGCTCGACCTCTCGCGCGCCAAGCTCGCGCTCGGCACCGTGACCTACGTGAAGAACGATCTCGTTCCGGGCGGCCATGTCGTCGATCAAGATCCGCAGCCGCTGGTCAACGTGGTCGAAGGTGAGAGCGTCAACTTGGTCGTGAGCAAAGGCAGCGCGTCGATCGTGCGCGTGCCCACGTTCACCGGCCTCACGATCGACGACGCGCGCGATCTCGCGAGCAAGAACGGCGTGAAGCTCGGACAGGTCGTATGGACGCCACTTGGTAAAGACGGGCCCAAGCACGGTATCGTCGCGCGTCAGTCGATTCCGCCGAATACAAAGATCTCATCGTATGAACCGATCTCGCTGCAGGTCAGCGCCGGACCGAACGAGTCCGGGTACGTCATTCGTCAGGTCCACGTGCTCGCGTCGATTCCAATCGCGGGCGACGCGCAAGCCGATCAATCCGTCGCCGTCGTCCTGCGCGTGCGCGATGCAACCGGCGAATACGAGGCCTACCGCGCCTTCGCACAGCCGGGGCAAAAGCTCGATTTCACGGTCACGGCGGTCGGCACGTCCGTCGTGTCGCTCTTCGTCAACAACGCTTTAGTGGGCGAGACGCGGCTGGGCGACGAACCGGCCCGTATCTACGACGAGAAACCGACGCCCTCTCCCTCACCTGGAGGACCATAGTGCCGGTCAAAATTGCGCCGTCGCTCCTGTCGGCGGATTTCGCGCACATCGCCGATCAGATCGCTGCGGTCGAGGCGGGCGGTGCCGATTATCTCCATCTCGACGTGATGGACGGCCGGTTTGTTCCGAACATTACCTGGGGTCCGAAGATCATCGGCGACTTGCGCAAGCTCTCGAAGCTGACGTTCGATGCGCATTTGATGATTGTCGAACCGGAGCGCTACGTCGACGATTTTCGTTCAGCCGGCGCCGACATCATCACCTTTCACTATGAGGCGACGAACCACGCGCAGCGGTTGCTCACGCACATCCGCTCGCTCGGGGCGAAGGCCGGCATCGCACTATGTCCACAGACGCCGGTCGCGATGCTGCAGGACATCATCGAGGATTGCGACCTCGTGCTCATTATGAGCGTCAATCCGGGGTTCGGCGGTCAGCGCTTCATTCCGCGATCGTTCGAGAAGCTGCGCGAGGCACGCGAGCTCATTGCCGGGCGCAATCCGCCGTGCATTCTCGAGGTCGACGGCGGTGTCGGCACGGAGAACATCCGCGGCGTGGTAGATGCGGGTGCGAATGCGATCGTCATGGGGTCGAGTATCTTCGGAACGACCGATCCGGCGGCGACCGTGCGCGTCATGCGCCGCCTCGCAACAGAATAAGTGCGGCTCCTGAGTCGCCGCACTCATGAATGAAGATGAGCTGGTAGCGGCGATTGCCGCCCTGACCGGCCCCACGTCGCATGTGCTGGTCGGGATCGGTGACGACGCCGCCGTGTGGCAGCCATCGCGTTCCCGCCGCAGCGTGATTTCAAGTGACGCGTTGATCGAGGACGTGCACTTTTCGCGTGCTTGGATGTCGCCCGACGACATCGGTTGGCGCGCGATGGCGTCAAATCTCAGCGATCTTGCCGCCATGGCAGCGCATCCGCGCTTAGGTACCGTGTCGCTTGGTGTCTCGCCTGAGTGGACCTCAGACGCGCTGCTCGAGTGCTATGGCGGAATGGCGCGGTGCGCGCGCGCGTTCGGCTTGGATATCGCCGGCGGCGATCTGACCCGCGCGCCGGTTTTGACGATCGCGATCACGGTGATCGGTGAAGTCCGTGCAAGCAATTGCAAGACGCGCAGCGGTGCACGGCCGGGTGACGTCTTTGCGGTGACCGGTGCACTCGGTGCAAGCCGCGCGGGGCTCGACGTTGCGCGCCGGACCGTTCAGCTCGACGACCCGCTTACGGCAATTGCACTGGCAGCGCATCGTACGCCGCAACCGCGCGTGGCAGCGGGGCGCTGGCTTGGAGCAAGTTCGCACGTCCACGCGATGATGGATTGCTCCGACGGCCTTTCGAGCGATCTCGCGCGCATGGCGCGCGCGAGCGGCGTGGGTGCGCGCATCGAGCGGGTTCCGGTTGCTGATGCGGCGGCTGCCGCCGCCGGCGCGCTCGGCGTGGATCCGACGGCCTACGCCTTGGCCGGCGGCGAGGACTTCGAACTGCTGGTTGCGGTGGACGCACGCGCCTTCGAGCACCTCTCACGGCGCTTCCATGCGCGCTTCGGGCATCCGCTGGAGCGGCTCGGTGTGGCGCGGGCGGACGAGCGCGTGGTCATGGTGAACCAGGGGCGAGAAGAGCCGATTGCCCAAACCGGCTGGGATCACTTCTCGCAGTAGGAAGCAACTTTGTTCGACGACGACGTTCAATCGTTTCCGCTCATCGGCAGTATTCAGAACAGCGTCGGGATGGGTTTTCTCGGCAATCAGGCGGCGTTTGCGATCGCAAACGCGCTCGGTGCCCGTCTCGTCCACGCGCAGTCGATGTTTTCCAGCGCCCCGAGCAGCGTCAGCGGACGTACCAGCACCATCGCCGACGTCAATCAATTTCGCCGTGACGTCGATTTCGTGATTCGAGCGCGGCCGGCAATCTTGCATATCGGGTTCTTGCCCAAGCCGATGCACGTCGACGTAGTCGCCGCGGCGCTACACGAATATAAGGGCGTCGTGCTGCTCGATCCGGTGATCGGCGAATATAAGAAGGGCTTGTTCGTTTCCGAAGAAACGGCGCGCGCGATTCGCGACCAGCTCGTACCACTTGCACAGGTCGTGACCCCGAANNAGCGGGGATACCACGCTCTCCGAGCATGCCTACCTTAACGGCGTTTTCGATCTCGGTCCCGAGGCGGTGATCATTACCTCATTCTCGCGCGATCCGGAGAAACACCGTACGACCAGTCTCTTCACGAACGGCTACTACTATCACCGCATCGACGGCCCGTTTTTCCCGCGCTATCCGGCGCACGGTGCAGGCGACGTGTTCGCTGCATCGGTGGCCGCGTTCATGGCGCTGGGCGGATCGCCGTTCGCGGCGGCGCTGCTGAGCACCGCGCTTACCTCGCGAGCCGTCGCGAATACGACGAACTACGCCGGGGCGAGCGTCGATCCGATCGCCGCGCTCGCCAAATGGAACCCGATGGGCTACCAGGTCGACGACGATCGCACGATGCGCTTTTGCGAACGCTCCAACGTCGATACCGAAGCGATCAAGACGACGGCTGCCGATGGACCGCGCCTGAAATTCGCGCCGCCCAAACATAAAATCATCTACGGATGACGTCACACACCGTTCGCATTGGAGAAAGCGATCCGCGCGCCGAAATCCAAGTCGCAGGCTACGTGCACCCCGAGGTGGCCGAGCCCGAAGGCATGGATCTTCTCGACTGTTTCGTTCGCGCCGTTGCGCCGCCGGTCGACGCGACGTTTCCGGTCTCGATCCGCGTCGACGAACTGCGTGCGCTAGGAAACTATCTCGCGCAAATCAACTCGGGCAACGGCCCCGCCGGCAGCTTCGCATTTGCCGGCGGCCTCTTCGAAATCTCATTCGCACCCAGCCGAAGAGGACCAGTGCTTTGCGCGGTGGGCCTCAAAAGCATCGAAGCCTCGCACGTACGCCTCGAATACATGATCACCCTCGAGCCACGGGACATAACGAAATTACTTCAAGACCTTGCGGACCTGGAGCGAGCCACCGCCGATTAAAATAGAAACGCCGCACGGATGCGGCGTTTTGAGTGGTTTTCGATCGAGAACCCCTAAAGGGCTTCGCTTCAGCCTAAACCGCGCGAGTGACCTTCTTCGAGCGTAGGCACTTCGCACAGACTCTCGCCGTCCGATGGGTGCCGCCAATATTGACCTTCACCGACTGCAAGTTCGGCAGCCAGCGGCGTCGGGTCTTGTTCATTGCGTGGCTCACATTATTGCCGGCCATCGGGCCTTTGGAGCACACCTCGCAGCGCTTCGCCATCGGGGTCGGGTCCTTCCTCTTGTCCCGCCTACGGGACGAACTTACGGATGATACCATGGGCCCTGGGGCTTGACAAGGATTCCAGTGGCGGGGGCCCGCAGACCGCTCCTCCGTGGACGTCACCAGCCTGGATGGCCGAGGCTACGCGAAGCTCCTCGCGGCCGGGACCTACTTTCTTAAGAAGTACCGAGGGGTCCTCAACGATCTCAACGTGTTCCCGGTCCCCGACGGGGACACCGGAACGAACATGTACCTGACCGTCCGTTCGGCCATGCTCGAAGCCGGGAAGGTCCGCAGCAGCAATCTGGCTGAGGTCGCGGCGGCCGCCGCCCAGGGCAGCCTGATGGGTGCGCGCGGGAATTCGGGCGTGATCATTTCGCAGATGCTTCGCGGCTTCGCCCACCACGTGCGTCACCGCAGCGAGATCGACACCTTCGTGCTCGCGACCGCCATGCGTGAGGCGGTGACCGCAGCGCGTCAGGCACTCCTTCGTCCGGTCGAGGGCACAATTCTCTCGGTCGCCGACGCCGCCGCCGAGGCTGCCTACCGGCTCGCTCTCCACGAGCGCGATTTCTATCGCCTCGGAACCGGGATCGTGCGCGCGGCGAATGAGGCGCTCGATCGTACGCCCGAGCAACTGCCGGTGCTCAAGGAGGCCGACGTCGTCGATTCCGGCGGTGCGGGCTTCGTCTATTTCATGGAAGGCATTCTGCGCTTTCT
>PMUE01000344.1 GCA_003167055.1 Vulcanimicrobiota bacterium
GAGACGCCGATCGCGGTGCTCTCCGGCGCATCGATCGCGCACGCGACCGTGTCGCTCGCGGCGCAATACATCGGAATTCCCGCGGCGCCGATCTCGCCGCCGTATTCGATACAGTACGGTGATCTGCGCCGCCTCCACATGGTTCTCGACACACTCGCGCCCAAGCTCGTATTCGCCGATGATGCCGGCGTCTACCGCGATGCGCTCGCATCGATCGACGCGAATGTCCCCATCCTCGTGGCCCAAGGCGTAGGACCACGGAGCGACGCGCTACGCTTAGAGGCGCTCGTGGCAACGCCGGTAAGCGAGCGCGTCGATGTCATGCGTCGCGACGTCGAGCCGGATGACATCGCGAAGGTACTCTTTACTTCGGGGTCGACCGGCCAGCCGAAAGGCGTCGTTAATACGTTCCGGATGCTTTGCTCGAACCAGCAGATGCTCGCGCAAGTGTGGCCGCACTTGAGCGAGGACGATGTGATCCTCAACGATTGGCTTCCGTGGCATCACACCTTTGGCGGCAATCACAACTTCAACATGGTGCTCTTTCACGGTGGTACGCTCTACATCGACGACGGGCGTCCGATGCCCGGCCGCTTCGAACGATCGGTGCAGAACATGCGCGAGCAGCCGCCGACACTCTATTTCAATGTGCCGCGCGGTCACGCGATGCTGGTGGACGCGCTCAAAGCCGACCCGACCTTCGCGACCCGGTTCTTCTCACGTTTACGGCTGATTCAAAATGCCGCCGCTGCACTGCCGCCGTCGACCTGGCAATCGTTGCGCGAGCTTGCGCAGCGATACGCGTCGCGCGAGATCGTGATCGTCGGCTCGTGGGGGCTTACCGAGACGGCGCCGGCCGTGACAGCGGTCCACTATCCGCTGCGTGACCCCGCCGATGTCGGAGTGCCGTTGCCGGGTACCGAGATGCTGTTCGTCAAGAACGAAGCGCGTCTCGAGGCGCGCGTCAAAGGGCCCAACGTCACGCCGGGCTATTGGCGCAGCCCCGAACTTACGGCGAAAGCGTTCGATGCCGACGGATTCTACCGCACCGGCGACGCGATGAAGTTCCAGGATGCAAATGATCCAGCGCAGGGACTGCTCTTCGATGGACGGATTGCGGAGAATTTCAAACTCTCGAACGGCACGTGGGTGGACGCAGGCGGCGTGCGCGTTGCGGTGTTGAGCGCGGCCAGTTCGCTGGTCGACGACTGCGTAGCATGCGGCGAGAATCGCGATGCGATCGGCGTCGTGCTCATCCTCGGTGCTCGAGCGCGCGCCGCGCACGAGCAACCCGTACCGCTGCGCGATGCCATTGCATCGCTTCTGCGCGCGCACAATGCGCAGGCTCGCGGCTCGACGTCTCGCATCGGGCGCGCCATTCTCACGTTCGAGGCGCTCTCGCCGGTTGAGGGCGAGATCACGGACAAGGGCTCGGTGAATCAGCGCCGCGTATTGGAACACCGCTCCGCGCTCGTCCGCCGCTTGTTCGCTGACGCCAACGATCCGGAAGTCATCGTCTTCACAGATCCACCCGAAAGGTAACGAGTGACATGAGCAAGATGGTAGCAATCGGTGATTGGAAGACTGTCAAGGTCGAGATCGGTGCTGAGGGCATCGCTTGGATAACCTTGAACCGGCCCGAGAAGCGCAACGCCATGAACCCGACGCTCAATCGCGAGATGATCGATGTGCTCGAAACCGTCGAGCAAGACGCGCGCGCCAAGGTGGTCGTGCTCACCGGCGCAGGCGACGCTTGGACCGCGGGCATGGACCTCAAAGAGTACTTTCGTGAGATCGATGCCGGTCCGGAAATTCTTCAGGAGAAGATTCGCCGCGAAGCTTCGACGTGGCAGTGGCGGCTGTTGCGCTTCTATGCAAAGCCCACGATCGCGATGGTGAACGGTTGGTGCTTCGGTGGCGGATTCTCGCCGCTGGTTGCGTGCGACCTTGCGATCGCCGCGCAAGAAGCGACGTTTGGACTCTCGGAGATCAACTGGGGGATCCCGCCCGGCAATCTGGTCAGCAAGGCGATGGCCGATACGGTCGGGCATCGGCGCGCGCTCCATTACATCATGACCGGCGAGACGTTCACCGGCGCTGAGGCGGCCGACATGGGACTTGTCAACAAGGCCGTTCCACTGGCAGAGTTGCGCGACGCAACGATCGAGCTTGCGAAGAAGTTGCTTGAGAAGAATCCCGTCGTCATGCGCGCAGCAAAGCACGGCTTCAAACGGTGTCGCGAACTCACCTGGGATCAGAGCGAGGATTATCTCTACGCGAAGCTCGACCAATCGATCTTGCTCGACGAGGAAGGCGGACGCGCCGAGGGTCTCAAGCAGTTCCTCGACGACAAGTCGATCCGCCCGGGATTACAGACGTACAAACGATAGCCTCGCTAGCTTGACCAAGACCTAACGTACGCCCGCTTGCAAGCAGCGGGTCCAGCTTCCGGGCTGAACGAAGCTGCTTTCCCGATGGCGCAGGTCGAGACTCAACGGTCGGCAATGCGTACGCCGGCGGACGTGCGCGGCTTTGCCACATATCTGTGTTGGGTCGCGGCCATCGCCGCTGCGTACGTCTTTTTCGCCAACGTTGGCTTTTCGCTGGCCTTCGGCGTCAAGCAAATCACCGCCGTCTGGCCGCCGACCGGCATTGCACTCGCGGCGCTCGTTCTCGGCGGCTACCGAATGTGGCCCGGCGTGTTCATCGGCGCGTTCCTCGCCAACGCTTTGAGTCATGAACCGCTGATGACGGCGGCACTGATCGGCGGCGGCAATACGCTCGGACCGTTAGCGGGCGCCTATCTGTTACGCATCTCCGATTTCGATCACACCTTTGCGCGCGTGCGCGACGTCCTGGTCTTCGTGGTCTTCGGCGCTATCCTCGCGATGACGGTAACCGCGACCAACGGTACGCTGCAACTCGCGCTTGCGCACGTCTTCCCATGGTCAGCGTATGGATCGCAGTGGCGCTTGTGGTGGATCGGCGATGCCACCGGCGTGCTGCTTGTCGCGCCGTTGATCCTTACGTGGAGCGACGTGCGACGCCGTGGCGTCATCGCCGGTGACGGAACGTTGCTCGAAATTGCGATCGCGCTGCCGCTCGCGTTCGCGTTCGCCTTCCTCGAATTTTTCACGCGGCTCCCGATGGCGTTTCCGATGTATCCGTTCGTCGTCTGGGCGGCGCTGCGCGTCGGGGCGCGCGTGATGACCGCGCTGATGCTGCTCATCTCCGGGATCGCGCTGTGGGCGACGGTTCACGATTTCGGCCCGTTTACGCGGCTCTCGGCCAACGATCGTATGATCGCCTTCGTCCTCTTTACCGCCGTACTGGCCATCACCGGATTGGTCCTGAGCGCGTTGACCGCGGAGCGGCGCACCGCACTTGCACAGATGCAGGCCGCCGAACGGCGCTTCAAAGTCTTGGCTGAAACGCTTCCACAGATGGTATGGACCGCCGATCCGTCGGGCACGATCGATTGGCTCAACGCGCGCTGGCACCAATTCATCGGCAGCGAAGAGCGGTCGCTTGGGATTTCGGACTGGAACGCGCTCATTGCCGCCGGGCAGCCGTTCGAACGCGAGTTGCGTTTGCGCAGCGCGGAGGGCGTCTCGCGCTGGTTCCTCGTGCGCGCGGAACCGATGCGCGACAACCACGGTCGGATCGTGCGCTGGTACGGCACGCATACCGATATCGACGATCAACGGCGCGCCTTCGAGCGCACTTCACGTATCGCGACCACGCTGCAATCGGCGTTCTTACCGCAATCACTCCCCGAGCATCAATATCTGCGCTTCGATGCGCTCTACCTGACGGCGGGCCAAGAGGTACTGATCGGCGGTGATTGGTACGACGCGTTCGCGCTGCCCGGCGGCGACATTCTCATCTCGATCGGCGACGTGACCGGACACGGACTCAACGCGGCCGTGAGCGCGGGACGCATCCGGCAGAGCATCGTCGCGACCGCCCTCGACATGCACGATCCGGCGAAGATTTTGACCAAAGTGAATCGCCTCTTACAGCTGCATGAGCCGACCGTGGCGACCGCGCTGGTCGCGATCGTCGATCCGTATTCCCTCACGCTGCGCTACGCGAGCGCTGGCCACCCCGCGCCNNAACTCACGCCCGCACACCCGCTTTCCTATGGTTCGCTGCCGCTCGGCGTCTCGCCGACCGCCGAATACCGCTGTTTCAGCAAGGGCCTCGAACGCGACGACGTCGTCGTCTTTTACACCGACGGCATCACCGAATTCGCGCGCGGCGACATCGAATCCACCGAGCGGGCGCTGCTCGACGCGGTCACGTCGCTTGCCCGCGAACCGGTGCCGCGGCCGGCCGAAGCGATCCGCCGCGCAGTCCTCGCCGATAGCGCGCCGAGCGACGATGCCGTCATCGTGGTGCTGCGCGTCGCACCCGCCGAAGCCGGCCCGCATCCGATCGACCTGCGCAAGACGTGGAGCTTCCACTCGAGCCACTCGTACTCGGCGCATCACGCGCGCCACGAAGTCATGCAGTTCATCGCAGGCCTCGCGCCGGGCGACGAAGACCTCTTCACCGCCGAACTGATCGTCGGCGAGATTCTCGCCAACACCGTCGAACATGCGCCGGGCCTGGTCAATATGGAGATCGACTGGTCCGAAGCATCACCGGTCGTGACCGTGGTCGATAGCGGTCCGGGTCTCGAACGCTTTGCTGCCGCGCTTCCCGACGACGCGCTCACCGAAGACGGGCGCGGTCTCTTCTTGGTCAAGACGCTGGCGCGCGACTTGCACGTCGAATCCGATGCCGGTTACGGCACGAAGATGACCGTCGTGCTGCCAATTGCCCGCGCCTAGCTCTTTGTCATCCTGAGCCTAGGCGCGCTAACGCCTAAACGCCGAGAAATTCGAGGAGTTCGCGCTCGCGGCTGCGCACTTCCGCGCTGCCCAGTGTCTGCGCAACCTTGCCGTCGACGACGATGTGATGACGATCCGCGACTTCGGCCGCGAAGCGCACGTTCTGCTCGACCAGCAG
>PMUE01000100.1 GCA_003167055.1 Vulcanimicrobiota bacterium
AATGCAGGCGGTCATCGCCGCGCAAATCGAGGATTTTGTGAAGTTCCCACCGCGCCAGAAACCCGCGTCGTTCAATCTCGACTCGGTTCTGGCGTCGATACAAGCACCACACGGCTAGCATGAGCAAGGCACTCATGACCGACCAAGTGAGTGCGTTCTACGAGATGCATCCGTACCCACCGGCGGTAGACGACCTGCTCGCCTACCGCCGGTTTTGGGATGATGCGCGCCGACGCGCCGAATCGCATCTCTTTTGGCCGAACGAAGCGTATCGCGACAACCGCAGCGTCCTCGTGGCCGGCTGCGGCACGGTTCAAGCCGCGCACTACGCGTTGCGCTGGCCGCACGCCAACGTCGTGGGCATCGACGTAAGCGCGAACAGTGTTGCGTCCACACGTGATTTGAAGCGTGTGCACGGACTCGAAAATCTTGAGGTCTATCAGCTCCCGATCGAGCGCGCACCAGAACTGAGGCAAACGTTTGAGCACGTCGTCTGCACCGGCGTATTGCATCACCTTGCCGATCCGGATGCCGGGCTGCGCGCGTTGCGCGACGTCCTCGCACCAAACGGCGCGCTGCACCTGATGGTCTATGCTCCGTACGGCCGAGCCGGCGTCTATATCTTGCAAGACTACTGCCGCCGGATCGGCATCACCGCGAGCGAAGCTGACATCCGCGGTCTTGCCGCAAGCCTCAAAGCACTTCCGCCGGATCATGCGATCGTGACGCTGCTGCGTAACTCACCCGATTTTGCGGACACCGCGGGGATGGCCGATGCGTTGCTGCACCCGCGCGACCGCGCCTATTCCGTTCCGCAACTTTTCGAATTTCTCGACGCCGCTGATCTTTCGTTCGGACGCTGGATTCGCCAAGCGCCGTATCTGCCGCAGTGCGGTGCGCTGGCATCGACACCGCACGCATCGCGGCTCGCGGCGCTATCTGCGCGCGAACAATATGCGGCGATCGAACTGTTCCGCGGAACGATGGTGCGGCACGCGGTCGCCGCCTATCCGAGCGATCAGGGAGGAAACCGTCGCGTCGGCTTTGACGGTGATGATTGCCTCGACTACGTCCCGATTCGCCTGCCCGAGACGATTGCCGTGCGCGAGAATCTCCCGGCCGGAGCGTCTGCTGTGTTGATCAACCGCAACCACACCTTTACCGATCTCTACCTGGCGATCGACGCAGCGCAGGACCGGTGGCTGAGCGCCGTCGACGGCGAACGCACGATCGCGCAGATATGCGGCGAGCAGGCCGACGCCGGTCCGGCGCGCACGTTCTTCGAGCAGCTCTGGCAGTGGGACCAGGTCGTGTTTGATGCCTCCGGGAAGCCTCGCCCATGAGCGCACTTTCCACCTCACCGGCGACCGTTCGCGGCCGCGTTTCGCCCGAAGAATGGGAGACGCGGGTCGCACTCGCCGCGGCGTATCGGCTCGTCGCCTATTTCCACTGGGACGACCTGATCTTCACGCATTTGTCGGCGCGCGTCCCCGGCCCCGACCATCACTTCCTGATCAATCCGTACGGCATGATGTTCGACGAGATCACCGCGTCGAGTTTGATCAAAGTCGACCTCGCCGGCAACAAAGTCATGGAGTCGCCGTACGAGATCAATCCCGCCGGCTTCACGATCCACAGCGCGATTCACGAAGCACGCGACGACGCGAAGGCGATCTTCCACGTGCACAGCCTCAACGGAATCGCCGTCTCAGCACAAGAACACGGCGTGCTGCCGATCTCGCAGCAGTCGATCTTCGTGCTCTCCTCGCTCGCCTACCATGACTACGAAGGCGTTGCGTTGCGCGACGACGAGAAGCCGCGTTTGGTGGCCGATCTCGGCACCAAGAACTACCTCATGTTGCGCAATCACGGCCTCTTGACCGTCGCCGAAAACATCCCCGAAGCGTTTCTGGCGCTCTACGTCTTCGAAAACACTTGCAATATTCAGGTGCGCGCGCAGAGCTGCGGCGACAAACTCATCACGATCGATCCACGGATCATCGCCGGCGCGCAAGCGCAAGCCAAACAAGTGACGCGCGGCGCGGGCGGTGCGCTCGCGTGGCCCGGATTACTACGCAGACTCAATCGTCTGGATCCCTCGTACGCTGAATAATCGCTAAACCACCAAGGAGGCCGACATGAACTTCGATCGTCGCGCTTTTCTTCTTCAGACGGGCGCCGGTCTTACTCTTGCCGCAACAGGCGCTGCAAGCGCAGCGCCGGTTTTGGCACCGCCGCACGATGCAAGCAGTGCCCTTGCCGCCCTCATGGCGGGCAACGCGCGCTTCGTTGCCGACAAAGCTGCGTGCCCACCGCTCACCGCGCGCCGCCTCGAACTCGCCGAAGGCCAGAGTCCCTTCGCCATCATCGTGAGCTGCTCGGATTCACGCGTGCCGGTCGAAACCGTGTTCGATCAAATTCCGGGCAATATTTTCGGTATCCGCATCGCCGGGAATTTTATGGACCGCGGTGGGGTGGGGTCAATCGAATACGCCGTCGCCGTTTTGAAGTCGCCTCTCATCCTCGTGCTCGGCCACAGTGAATGCGGCGCGGTCAAGGCAGCACTCGCGTATGCTAAGGATCCATCCGCGACGCAGCCGGGTGACATTCAATATCTCGTCGAGAGCATCGCGCCCGGTATCAAAGGCGCAACCAGCTCGCTCAACGCGGCAATCGCCGCAAACGTCCGCGTCGAAATGCATCGCATTGCGGCAATGTCGAGTATCGTTTCCGGCGCGGTAACGGCCGGCAACGCAAAAATCGCCGGTGGCGTCTATGACCTCCACTCGGGCCACGTAACCCTCCTCTCGTAGCTTCTCTCGCAATAGGAGTCAAAGCAATGGCACTACGTGCATCCTTCGGGTTTGCCGCCGCTGCGGTCTTCGCACTTTCCGCCTGCGGCGGTGGCGGCACGTCCTCGAACTCGATTCCGATGACCCCCCAGCTAACCAATCAAAACAATCCGATAACCGGCGCCGGAACGCAGTCCTATGCGTTTCCAAACACGGCGCCGTCCGGCGTGCGCATCTACGTTCATCTTCCTTTGAGAAACAGTACGCAACTCGATCAACTGATCCAGCAACAGAGCACCAAGGATTCGCCGCAGTATCATCAGTGGCTGACGCCGGCGCAATTCCGCGCATCGTACGGACCGACGGCGAGCAGCCTCGTGACCGTTGCTAGCGCACTGAGCGCGCAAGGCTTCAAGACCGCGATCACCTCGCAAGGCGTCGTCGCCGATGCGCCGCAAGCAACGGTCGAGCGCGTATTCAACGTGCATCTGACCAACCGCGCAGCCGCGCTTTCTCGCGGTACGGCGGTCACGCTGCTCCAAGCCGACAAGGCGCCGACCGTACCCACGGCACTCACGAGCGTTGGGGCACAAGTCGCGGCGTTTGCGCCGCTGCCCGCGATGAAGCCCGATTTCATGAAGGCCAGTCCGGTTTCGTTTGCGGACAATCGCTACAGCAACGTCGGACCATACTGGTTCGACGACCTCAAACAAGCATATACATATCCCTCCTACCGGACCGCAAAGGGCAACGGGCGCACGATCGGCATCGTAGCCGCATGCGACTTCCTCGATAGCGACGTGTCGCTGTACTTCAGCCACGAGAATCTCACACCACCCAACCTCGTCCGCCGTCCGGTCGACGGCGGCAGCCCGGCATTCGACATCGATAACGGCGACTGCGACGAGGTTTCCCTCGACGTGCAGCAATCCGGCGGCTCCGCGCCGGGCGCGACCATCATGGTGTATGAGGCGCCTGATGCATCGATCACGCCTTCGTTCCTCGACATGTACACCGCGATGGTGGAAGACAACAAGGCCGACGTCGTCAGCACGTCGTTCGGGCTGTGCGAACTCTACTTCTCGGCAGCGTACAACGGCGGCGAGGACTTCACGTACCTGTTCGGCACGTTCCACGATCTCTATCGTCAAGGAAACGCGCAGGGCATCACGTTTGTGCAATCATCCGGCGACAACGGTGCGCTCGGGTGCACCGACATCACCGGCGCGATTGCGACGCTCGGCGTCAATTGGGCGGCCAACGATACCGACGTCACCGGCGTCGGAGGAACGAACCTCGTAACCAGCTACAACGCTAATTCGCTACGCTCCGCGTACGTCGCCGAGAACGCGTTCGACGATCTGTTCTCCCCGAGCTCGGGCGAACCGGCCGGCGAAGTATGGGGATCGGGCGGCGGGAAGAGCGTGTACTTCCAAAAGCCCATCTATCAGTATCTGGTGAACGCCGGCGCCGCAACGCGCACTGTCCCTGACGTCGCGATGCATATGGGCGGTTGTCCGTTTGGTGCCGTCACGCCCTGCGCGCCGGATCGCAGTTCCGACGTTACCGCACTCGGCGGTGCATTCTATCTGCTCATCGGAACCAGCGCTTCGTCTCCCGAATTCGCCGGACTCCAGGCAATTCAAGATGAGCTCCTCGGAAGCCGCACCGGAAACGTCAACTACCTGCTCTACGCGCTCGCCGCGCTCGGGACGGTCGGGAACGGGCCCGTCTTCCACAACAACATCCCCGGGAACAACGGCTATCCGTCGACGCGCGGATACAACTACGTGGTCGGCAACGGCACCCCGTACGGCGCGCAGTACGACTTCGATCCTTTTGGCCCAGAAGCGGGCAACCCGCAAACACCGAGCAATCCGTAAAGCGCAAGTGGGGCCGTCGGCGACGGCCCCACCGCTTTTCCGTCCTGGATACCGCGCTGTGATTGCCCAGCAGCCTTGCTATCATCCGCCAAGTGGATCCCGCACGAAAGGCGCGCTTTGGACACGCCAATCTCGATGCTGCTGCCGTAGAAGCCTACCTCTACGGTTTTCCGCTGCTCATCATGCGCGCGGCGGCCCGACACGCAACCAATGCGGTCGGGTTCAATCGATTCCTCCATCGCTTCGACCTTGCGGAAACGTGGATGCGCGGCATCGTGCTTCCCAACCGCGATCTGGTCTTTTCGATTGCGTGGCTCGACCTTCGCATCGCCCCGGTCGTACTCACCTCGCTGCAAACGGACAGTTACTACGTCATGTCGTTGATCGACGCGTGGACCAACGTCTTTGCAACACTCGGTACGCGGGCAACGGGAAATACCGAGCGACGCTACCTGATCAGCGGTCCGCAATGGGCCGGCGCCGTTCCGTCATCGTGCACGCACATCGTGTCGCCGACGAACCTGGCGTGCATCGTGGCACAAACCTCGCTCGACGATATCTCACTCGGCACACATGACCTTGCCTCACTCGACGGGCGCTATCACCTCGAAGCGTTGGGCGACGCCGCGCTTCGCCTCGAGCCGGCATCGGTGCTGCGTGACGTCGACGGTCTCTGCGCCGGAGAAGCCTTCGCGCGTATTCGCAATTTCATGCTCGACAATCCGCCGGTGCGCGGCGACGCGAGCGCCGTCGACGCGCTTGAAGCGCTCGACGGATACGAAGGGGACGACGCCGTTGCGCGCGCCGTGGCGCAGGCGCGCGGAATGATTGACGAGATGCCCGATGGGGACGAGCCGAGCGGGTGGACGATCAGTTCGGATGCCGGCAACTTCGGCACCGACTATCTGCGCCGTGCGCGCGCGGCGCGTTACGACTTTCTTGCCGGCACCGTGGAGGACGTACTCTGCGCGCAAACACGCGTCGATTCGCGGCGCGAACCGTTGCGCGGTGACCGGCAGTACGTGCTGCACTTCGATCCGTGGGACGAACCGCCGGCGCGAGCATTTTGGTCGCTTTGCGCACTCGACGATGAACGGCGCATTATGGCCAATGGCTCCGGCCGCCGCGTGCTCGACAGCCGGCAAATGCTGACACGCCGGCCGAACCGTTCCCTCGATCTCTACGTTACGCGCGATGAACCCGACGACACGCGCAACTGGCTGCCATGCCCCTCGACCGCGTTCACCTTGGCACTTCGTTTGTACTGGCCGTCACCTGCGGCGTTGAGCGGCGTCTGGACGCCGCCGGCGGTCGCAGCACTCTGACGTGGGAACGCAAGCCACCAAGCGCCAATAAGGCACCTCAATAGAGGCGCGAAGCCTTAACGGACCATGTCGAGGGGGTGGCGTGGAAAGTTCCAATGCGGAGTTTTCGCGCGCGTACGACGCGCACGCGGCCGAAGCGCTGCGCCGGCTCGATGACGTTGCCGCCACGCTCGCAAAACCCCTGATCGCGCAATTCTACGAAAGTCTCGCGCGCTCGAGCCCGATTGCCGAAGTTCTCGCGCGTCTCACGCCCGATGAGTTTGCCCATCTAGAGGCGAGCCAAGTCGAGTATCTTGCGATGCTCGTCAACTCGAAATTGACCTTTTCGACCCATCAAGCGCAGGCGCGGCGCGCCGGTCGCATTCATGCCCTAGTCGGCGTCGACATTCAGTGGCTGGTCGAAGCGCTCGTGATCTTTCAAAGCGGCATCCAACGCTATCTGCTCGACAACGTCATCGCCGAAGCGCGCGAACCGATCGAACGAGCGCTCTCCCTACGCATTCTCGTCGACTTGCACGAGCAGGTCGCGGGATACCGGCAGGTGAGCCGCGACCTCACCGCTACGATGGGCGAGATCGATCGGGTGGTGATTTCCGCATCCAACCTATCCGATCTCGTGCACGCCATTCTTGCAACGCTCGCCGGATTGCCCGGCGACGTCTCGGGGTACTTCGGACGCGCTGACGACGAAGGCGATCTGCAAATCGAGGCGACATTCGGCGACGCGGATGAATATCTGCGCGCGATGACAGCCGGCCGCATTCCGCAGATTACCACCGAACCGAACGTTCCTTCGGGGCAAGGTCCCGGAGGCCGCGCGTGGCGTAGCGGCCACATCATCGTTTCGGATGCGTGGCAGCTCGAACCGGGCCGCGCACCCTGGCTCTCCGTGGGCGCGGAACTCGGATTTCGCTCGAGCGCAGCCCTGCCGTTGGTCGACGAAAACGGGCGCACCGTCGCGATGCTTGGACTCTACAGCCGCTATCCTGGATTCTTCTCGACCGATCACGTCTCGCGCTTTCTCAATCATATCCGGCACGTGCTCAGTCATGCGGTGGTCGCGCGGATCGCCGCGCCCGTCATCTCGATGAGCGATCGTCACGAGTATCGCCGTATGCTCGAGCGTCATCGCGTGAAGCTGCACTATCAACCGATCATCGACCTTCGCGACGGATCGCTGGCAAAAATCGAAGCGCTGGCGCGCATGCAGGGTAATGAGCCCGAGCCGATCATGCCGGCCCGATTTCTTCCGGCGCTGGGTGATGCCGAATTGCTCGCACTCTTCGAGCAAGTCGTACGCCAAGCGTGTCGCGACTGTCACGATCTCGAGCGCGACGGCCTGCGCACGCGCATCGCGATCAACATTCCGGCCGAAGCACTTGGCGACACGCGCTATCTCAACGTACTCTTCGGCGCGATCGCAGAGCACGAACTGCCTCCCGACCGGCTCGCGCTCGAAGTGCTCGAAACCCAGATCGGCGCGGGCGACGCGGTGCGCCATCGGCACTTCATCTCGCGTCTGCGCGAAGCCGGGATCGCGATCGAGCAAGACGATCTCGGCGCGGGACACAGTTCGTTGGTTCGCCTCGATCAGTATCCGTTCGACGCGGTAAAGGTCGATCAAGAATTGGTGAGCGGCGCGCTACGCAATCCGCAGCGCGCGCTCGAGTTCATTCTCTACCTCACCCGTTTGGCGCACGCGCTCGAAACGCCCGTTACCGTCGAAGGCTTGGAGAACGTGGGGATTCTCGAGGCCGCCGCCGTTCTTGGCGCTGATTGCGGTCAGGGCCATGCGATCGCGATGCCGATGCCTGTCGCGCAATTGCGCGATTGGCACCGCACCTACGTGTACCCGGTGAATCCGCACGAGCCGCGCACCGCGCTCGGCGTCATGGCCGGCTATCTGTTGTGGGATATCGAGCGGGCGCATCGCGTCGCCGAGCACTTCATCAACTTCAACGAACTGCACGACAGCAACATCGATCGCCTTCGCCGGCACGAGGCGACGACCGCGCCGCAGATCATCGCAACGCTACGCGACTACTGGCTCGAACGCAACTAGCGCGCCAGGAATTTCGTGAAGGCGGCGCGCGCTTCCTCGGACTGGAGCGCCGCCCCGAAGGCGGCTGTTTCATCGCTCACCGCACGCTCGACCAGATCGGCGAAGCGCGCCTTGAGCAAGCGTTTCGTACTCGCAATCGCCTTGGGCGGCAGCTCTGCAAGCGCGCCACACATAGTCGTGACTGCACCATCGACGTCGGCATCGTCGGTGACGCGCGTTACTAAACCGATGTGGTGCGCCTCTTCGGCGCCGAACTGCTCGCCGGAGAGCATCAACCACGACGCACGCATGCGTCCGGCGATGAGCGGAAAGATCACGCTCGAGCCGGCCTCGGGAACCAGGCCAAGCCGTGCGAACGGCAGCGCAAAGCGCGCCGATCGCCCCGCGACAACCGCATCGCAGTGCATCAGCATCGTCGTTCCAAAGCCGATCGCCACGCCTTTGACGCCGGCAAGCAGCGGCTTCGGAAACGCGATCATCGCCCGAATGAGTTTGATGACCGGCAGCTCCTCACCGTGGTTCTGTGCGCCCGCGGCGAGAAAATCTCCGAGGTCATTGCCCGCGGTGAACACCTCACCGCCAAAGATGCCGACGGCGCGAATCGCATCGTCGCGTGCGGCATCATTGAGACCGTCGAGCAACGCCTGATACATCGCGACCGTGATCGCATTCTTCTTCTCGGGCCGGTTGAACCGGAGTGACGCGATTGCGCCGTCCTTGCTATAGAGTATTTGTTCGCTCATCGTTATCTATTCGGGAGTGGAAGTAAGTTGGTTTTGGAGCGCGCGATCGAAGCATCCGGTACGAAGAAGTCCGGCATCAACGGACCGCTCGGATCGTACGCGTACGAGGAAAAATCGGTAACGCCTTCGGCGCGCAACACTTCCTCGTCGATGAAGAAGTTGCCGGTACAGGTCTTGGCCGGACGATTGAGAATGGCGACCGCCGCGTCGGCAACGACCTCGGGCTTGCGCGAGACCTTGGCCAAGCTATCGCCGCCGAGAATGTTGCGCACCGCCGCGGTATCGATCGTCGTCAGCGGCCACAGCGAATTGACGGCGATGCCCTCATCCACAAGTTCCGCCGACATGCCGAGCGTACACATCGACATGCCGAACTTCGCCATCGTGTAGGCAACGTGGTTCTTGAACCAGCGCGCCTGCATGTCGAGCGGCGGGGACAGGTTGAGGATGTGCGGGTTTTCGGCGCGGGCGAGATGCGGAATCGTCGACTTGGAGCAAACAAATGTTCCGCGCGCGTTGATCTGCTGCATCAAATCGTAGCGCTTCATATCGGTCTTCGTCGTTGGCGTGAGCGAAATCGCGCTTGCATTGTTGATGCAGATATCGATGCCGCCGAAGTGCTCGGCAGCTTGAGACGCTGCGGCCCGAACCTGTTCCTCGAAGCGAATGTCACACGAGATCGCCAGCGCCTTACCGCCGGCCGCCTCGATCTCTGCGGCCGCGGTGTAGATCGTGCCGGGGAGTTTTGGATTTGGGTCCGTGGTCTTGGCTACGATCGCGACGTTCGCACCGTCGCGGGCAGCCCGAAGGGCGATCGCGAGGCCGATTCCCCGGCTCGCACCACTTACGAAAAGCGTCTTTCCTTGAAGGCTCATGCTCGTCTGTTAGCAACAGCCGGCCCTCCCGGCCTGCGCGGTGGGGAACCGCCCTCAGCAGCATCGGGAGCGAGGCTCTGGGCAAGCCGAGTTCGCTATTCGTGAACCCTAGTTTGAAGATTAGGCACACCTAGTAGTAAACCCCGGGTTGGCCACTACCACGCTTTCGACGCGCGACTCTACGGGACGAACGTA
>PMUE01000141.1 GCA_003167055.1 Vulcanimicrobiota bacterium
GCTGTTCTTCGGCCCGCTGCTGATGATCTTGTTCAGGCAGAAGTACCCCCGGTGGTGGTTCGACTGGAACCTGGAACTGCAGCGCTTCATCAACCGGGTGTGGACCTACCTGGCCCTGATGAACGACAGTTACCCGTCCACCGACGACCACCAGTGGGTCCAGCTTGATTACGCCTATCCGGATGCGGCCACGGACCTCAACCGGTGGCTTCCGCTGGTCAAATGGCTGCTGGCCATCCCGCACTACATCGTGCTGTTCTTCTTGTGGATCGGATTCGCCGTCGTCACCGTCATCGCGTTCTTCGCGATCCTGCTCACCGGCCGCTACCCCCGCCCGCTGTTCGGCTTCAACCTGGGGGTACTGCGCTGGTCATGGCGGGTCGCCTACTACACCTACAGCGCCCTACGCACCGACCGCTACCCGCCGTTCAGCCTCGGGCAGGAGCCGGACTACCCCGCCACACTTGACGTCGCCTACCCCGAGCGGCTCTCCCGCGGCCTGGTCCTGGTCAAGTGGTGGCTGCTGGCGATCCCGCAGTACGCCATCGTCGCGGTGTTCGCCGGCGGCGCCGGCGTTGTTGCGGGAGTTGCTGACGAAGCGGGAGCAGCGATTGGCGGCAGTATGGTGCTCGTCGCGGGGGTGGGCGGCTGCGCAGTGTTTGCCGGCGGTACCTGCGCGGCTACGGGTTGTGCGGGTGACGCCGAGGGCGGAGCGATTTGCGTGGTGAGAACCGCGCTTTGCGGCCCGTCGGCCGGCGGCGGCGGCAGCTCGACGTTGACCGTCGGAATCGGATTGTCGGGATCGATCGTCCCAAGGTTGCGTACCGTGACGGTCGAGTTGTTGAAGCTGGTGACTTGGAGTAGGAGCGTTTCACCGGGATTGATGCCGGGGGGAATTTGCGCGGCGACTGTTTGCCCAAGGAATGAAAGCAAATCCGTGCCGCCTTGCGGCGGAAGCACGGTCGCGGCGATTACGTCGCCGACGCTGATTTGGGCTTGGAGAGCGGCGACATCGGCGCCGAGGTTGAGGATGGCCTCGTCCATTGCCGCTTGCGCGTTCGCGACCGCTTGAGCAGCAAGTGCGGCGAGAGGATCAAGACCCGACATCGTCGCGTGCCTCTACGCAGTGAAATCGATGAAATGCTCGCCTTCGCCGGCAAGTCCGAGCGGGGACTCCGGCGCTTCGTCCTCGGAGTGCGGCCGGCGCTCTTGTGGGGTGTGACCACCGCCGTTGCCGCTGCCGTCGGGATTGGTGCGCAGCGAGGTGCGTTCGCCGTGCTCGGCCTGCTTGACCGTTTCTTCGCGCTTCTGCACCTGGTCGGCAAACGTGGCCTGGGCCGCCGCTTGCGCGTTTTGCGGGGCCTGTTGGGCCGCGCTAACCTGGGCCGCGTTTTGCGGGGCGGCCAGGTATGCCAGTTGCAGGTCCGCGGGACGGATCGCCATGCTCGCTTATTTCCCCTCGCAGCGTCCGTTCTACTTTATTTTCGACGCCCTCAGGGCTCGGCGCGGGCTTCCGCAAGTATTTTTGCTTGATGGTGGGATCGTCTTCGCGATAGCCGAGATCCGCCCGCAGCTCGCGGAGGCGCTGGCGCAGATGGATGACGGCTTGGGCGTGGATCTGCGAGACGCGCGATTCCGACACACCCAGGGCACCCTTAATCTCTTTGAGGGTCTGGCCTTCGAAGTAGTAGAGCGTGATGACGGTCCGCTCTTGCGGCGGCAAATTTTCGACCGCGCGAACCAGCTCGGCGTGCACTTCGCGCGATTCGACTTCGCTCATCACGTCGTTGTCGTCGTCGCGCAGCGTGTCAACCAGCGGGATTTCATAGCCCCTTTCGTTGGGGAGAAACTCCTCGAGCGATAGGACTGCCGTGCCGCGGACGCGCTGGATCAACTGATCGAGTTCTTTTTTGGAGAGGCCGAGGCGCTGCCCGACCTCGGCTTCGCTCGGGGCGCGGCCAAGTTCGACTTCGAGTTCTTGGTAAGTGCGCTCGAGTTCGCGTGCACGCTGTCGAACGGCGCGCGGGACCCAATCGAGCGATCGCAGGGCATCGAGAATCGCCCCGTTGATACGGGTAATTGCGTAGGTCTCGAACTTCACTCCACGCCCATCGTCGTATTTTTCGATGGCATCGATCAAACCCAAGATCCCGTCGTTGATAAGATCGTTGATCTCAACGTTCGGCGGGAGATTGACCGAGATTCGACCGGCCACGTATTTCACTAAGTGTAAATACTTGTGAACGATCTCTTCTCGCGAGAGTTCGACGCCGCCGATAACGTAGCTGCGTGGACTACGGTTCAGCTTCATGCAACTCCGTGGATGCACTCGCGCATCCGGTCGTTCGTATTCAGAGTCCTCAACCGCCCTCCTACCGCGTTCTGCATGTAACCGGTTAAGACTTTGCCACGCCCGCCAGCCCTACCAGGATCGGCGAAATCTCGTCGAGCGGAGCTTCCTTGTCCACAAGGCCCTCTTTGGCAGCGGCTCGCGGCATCCCGTAGACGACGCATGTAGCTTCGTCTTGCCCGACAACGTAACCGCCGCGTTCTTTAAGCTTACGTAAACCTCGCACACCGTCTTGCCCCATCCCGGTGAGAATGACGCCGATCGCCGTACGGCCGTAGGCGTCGGCAACTTGCGCCGTCATGTGGTCGACACTTGGCACGTGCACCGAGGTGCCGTCGTCGTCCACCAGGCGGATTTCGGTTTCGCCCCCTCCGCGGCGCCGTAACTCCACCTGCTTTCCGCTCGGCACGACCAGCGCGGTGCCGGCTTCCAGGATCATGCCGTTGACCGCCTCGTGCACGGCAAGCTTGCTCGATGCGTTCAAGCGATCCGCGAGCGGGCGGGTGAAGCCCATCGGCATGTGCTGCACGATCAAGATCGGCAGCGGAAAATTCCCAGGGAGCATCGGTATGACGTGCGAGAGCGCGACCGGGCCTCCGGTCGACGTGCCGATCGCTACCACTTCATATTGCGACAGCACGCGCGGTCGGAAGACCGCCGGCTGGGGCGGCGGGGGCGCGAGGATGCGCTGCGCTTGCTCGAGCGCCGGCGGAGCGTGCACGATCGGCTGGGCGGGCTGCGCCCCGCGGCGCGAGACGGCACGAATCTTTGCGACTAGGTCTCGCGCGACATCGGTGATGTTGACGTATGCTGCGTCGGGCTTGGCGATGAAATCGACCGCACCGAGTTCGAGTGCGCGGAACGTCGTCTCCGCGCCGTCGCGGGTGAGCGAGCTGCACATGATGATCGGAATCCGGTGGTCCGCGACGATCTGACGAACCGCCTCGAGACCGCCCATCCCGGGCATCTCGACGTCCATCGTGATCACATCGGGATTCATCTGCAGCGCCTTGGAGATCGCTTCCTCGCCGCTGCGTGCGGTCGCGATCACGTTCATATCGGGCTCGTGTTCGAGCATGGTCGTGATAGCTCGGCGCATGAACGCCGAGTCGTCGACAACCAATACGTTAATCTGTCCCACAGGGTCCCATCACTTCCGTCGGTAGTAAATCGCTTTCGGTGTCACGACGGGCTCGTAGCAGTCGGTCACCCGCATAATCGATTCCGCGTGCCCGAGGAAGAGAAATCCTCCCGGACGCAAGACTTTCGCAAATGCCTCCACCACGCGCTTCTGCGTGGATTTTTCGAAGTAGATCAAGACGTTACGGCAGAGGATCGCATCAAACGTTCCCATCGTAGCGACGGCATGCTCGTCCATGAGGTTGAGGCGAGAGAATTCCACCATGTGCTTGATCTCGTCGTTGACGAAAAAACCGCCTTCAAAGGGGCGGAAGTACTTCTGGACCATTTCGGGAGGCGTCGCCCGAAACGACAGTTCTCGGTAGAATCCGGTCGCGGCGCGTTCGAGCGCTCGCGGAGAAAGGTCGGTCGCTCGCAAATGCACGCTCGACGCTGTGACTCGGTGCGTCTGGTGCAGCATCATCGCGATCGTGTACGGCTCCTCGCCGGTCGACGATGCCGACGACCACACCCGCAGGGGCGTGCCGGCTCGCAGCGACTCCTCGAGGACGTCGGTCACCAGAACCTCGAGCTGCGCGCGCTCGCGAAAAAAATAGGTCTCGTTGTTCGAAAGCACCGAAGCCAGCTCGCTCCACTCGGCCTCACGGTCCGGTGACGCCGTAAGAAAGCGATGGTACCCGGCAAAATCGGCGACGCGGCATTTGAGCAAACGCGTCTGCAGACGGCTCTGCAACAAGAATTGCTTCGTGTCGTCGTAATAAATACCAAAACGCTCGCGAATCAGATCGCGCAGCGCCGTAAATTCGTGTTCCGATATTACAATAGTCGACACGCAATCGTATCCGTACGAATCCTTCGTTCGCCGTCTACGCGAACGATGCCCGCGTCGCGAACCGCAACGCGTGCAGCAAGAGGACGATCCGGTCGAATGCCGTGCGCTCGTGATCCTCTTTTTGCAGCGCATCGGCAAATCGCGCACTCGACGCAAGCTGATCGAAGAGGAGGCCATAGCGCGCGGGACTGGCCTCGAGATAGCGCATCAGGCGGACCCGATGTTCCAGACGCCGCTGGAATCGCGCGCGAAGTTGCTGTGCGTACTGCTGCGCCGCGCGGTGCGGTGCGTTGCGATGCTCCCGCACCGCGGCAGCCGCGAGACGACCGCTCATGGCCGCCTCGAAGATGCCTTCGCCGTTGGTGGCATCGACCAACCCCGCGGCCGTTCCACCCAGCATGGCGCCCGACGCGGCGAGCGACGCGCGCGGCCACCCGCCATAAAGCAAATGGCCCTCTTCCTTTACATGCGTCACCTTGGCCGCGGGATACAGCCGGGCACGCGTGCGCGCCGTGAACGCATCGAGCTCTTCGCGCAGACGCTTGCCCTCCAGCTTCCCCACCAGGCCGAGCCCGATCGCCAAGTGATCGCGCTTCGGGAACATCCACGCGACGATCTGGCGCCCGTCATGCGCCGCATAGTAATGAAGCTCGAGCGTGCGGTATGTTTGCGCGCGTGCCGGGCGGTCGAGGTAGACGCGATACTGGAGCGTCGTCATCAGGCCGTCGTTCCAGCGTGGATCGGCAAAGGTGTCGTCGAATCGAGCGGTCGCACCCTGCGCGAAAAACACGCTGCGCGCGCG
>PMUE01000018.1 GCA_003167055.1 Vulcanimicrobiota bacterium
GCGACAATCTCTACACCGACTCCATTGTTGCGCTCAACGCTTCAACCGGAAAACTGCGCTGGTACTTTCAGGAAGAGCCGCACGACCTGTGGGACTGGGATGCAGCCTCACCAGCGGTGCTTTTTGATACCAAGGACGCCGCAGGGCATCCGCGAGCCGCAATCGGCGAAGCCGGGAAGACCGGGTGGTTTTACGTGTTGGATCGCGACACCGGCGCGCTCATCCGGCGATCGGACAACTTTGTTCCGCAACTCAATATGTTTCAAGAGCCGACGCCCCGCGGGATCGACGTGCTTCCCGGTGCCGGAGGCGGATCGAATTGGTCGCCGGTCTCGATGAACCCGACGCTCGGCATCGCGGTGGTCACGGCCATTCACAATCCCGTGCGTTTCTACACCGGCGGAACGAAGAAGGGCGAAGACGCCGATGAAGGCGCCGGTGAAACCGGATCGCTTGGCTCGCGCTCGGAACGCATTGAAGGCTCGCGCCGGTACGGTTTGGTGTCCGGCATCGACGTCAATACCGGCAATCTCGTCTGGCAGGATCGCTTCGGCGAGCCGTTCATCGGCGGTTCGGTTTCGACCGGCGGCGGCGTCACGTTCTTCGGCGAGTCAAATGGCAACTTCGATGCCGTCGACACGAAGAGCGGCACGCTTTTGTGGCAATTTCAGACCGGCGCCGGCGTCAATGCACCACCGATCGTCTTTAGTTTAGATGGTCATGAGTTCGTAGCAGTCGCTAGTGGCGGCAACAACCGTGTGCGAAGCCGAATCGGCGATTCGCTCTTCGTTTACGCGCTTTCTGGCGAGCGACCCTAGTAACAACGTACCATAGACGTGCCTTAAAAACTCCTGGTATGTTTGACCCACGTTGCGCCGTAGCACCAGCGGGGTCGATATGATCGCACGATCACTTTTGTTATCGCTAGGCCTTGTATCTTTGTTGATTGCCTGCGGCGGCGGAGGCGGCGGGAGTCCGACTCCGGTACAGCACGATTACTCGGGGTACGCTCCGGGGACGATTGTGGCCCCGGGCGGTGCGAGTGAACAAGATCTTCAGCAGAACGTAGCCGCTGCGCGAGCGGCGGGCTTGACGTCGGTCTACGTGACCCTGGCCACGCGTAACCACTCGTATGCTTTCCCGGCGTACGCGCAATTCGTCCAAACAACTCACGCTCTAGCCGTACGCGCGTTCGGACGCGTGTACGTCTTTCCGGCTGCGTCGGTCACGATGCTTAGCGAGCAGTCCAGAGTGTACGATATTGCCGGGTTACCTAGCGTTCACGCGCCGCACATCGATGCGTCAATCGCAACGTATCAGAAGTCGGTCGCGGCGAACGTTGCAAACCAGTTTTCGGGCCCTAATGCGGCGCTGAAGCTCCAGCTCTGTCCCGACTGTTCTGAAGTGCTGATCTCGCAGGCGTCAAACCAGATGCTGCTTCGTGACTGGCACAATAAACTCGACCCGTGGCAGACATCGGGCACCTTCGTCGCATTCGCGAGCCGCCCTGATTCGTGCGTCCTCGTTGACAAGGGCCGCGCGCCCAAAGGACGCGATTGCACCGGCGGTAGTAGCACTGGCAGCAGCGGCGGATCGGGCGGCTCAAGTGGATCAAGCGCCGGTGGCACCCCGGCGCCTTCGCCGACTCTGAGCACGATCGCGACGGTTTTAGCGACGGCGCCGCCCGAGACATTGCCTCCCTGCTTGGAGTGCAGCCCGTCGCCAGTCAACGGCGGTTGCTCCGCGACGCGACCGAACACATCCGTCATCGCTCATTCCGCGATTGCGAAGGGCCCAAAGACGCCGGCGTGTTCCGGTTCCGGAACGCTGACGAACGCGGACCTTATCTGGGATGCCGCGGTGGCCGATTACGGAATGAACACACGCGGAATGTACGGGGCGCCATATCGCAATGAGTGCGTGGCAGCGCTTCAGAAGGTGCTGAAAGACGCCGGATTCGCGCAGATGCTATATCCGAATGGAACGGTAATTATTGGTGTCTCCGATTTCGTTAACGCGTTATTAGTCAGCGGTTACGTGCAAACGACTACACCGGTTGCGGGAGACATCGTCGACCTCTCGGGTGGTCATGTTGGCATCTTTGAAGGCGACATGGGATCGAGTCCCGATTTGATGCTATCGAATATGTCGACACCCGGAACGTTCACGTGGCAGGATACACCGGCAAACCAAAACGCCTACGAAGGTAACGGACAGATCACTTACTACCATCACCCGTAAGCCAGCTATCCAAAAAAGGGGAATGTGCGAAAAATGTATAGGCGCTCTCTCGCACTGTTGATCGCGACCGTAGTCATGGCCGGTGTTGCCGTCCTCCTTCTGGGCCGTCCCGTATTGGCAGTCACCTGTCTCAACGCAACGACGAAGACGAGCATTGCCGGGTGCCCCGGAGGTCCAACGGCAACGCCGGCGCGCACGCCGACGCCGGCTCCGACCGCGACACCGACGCCGGTGCCAACACCCACGCCAACGCCGACGCCTGCGCCGACACCTGTGCCGACGCCCACGCCGACACCTGTGCCTACGCCGACGCCGATACCAACGCCTCGAGCACCGACTGCGACCGACTATGCTCAGATACAGGCCGCGACAAACTACACTGCATCGGAAATGAGCTTCATCGGCATAGAGGGCAACTATTGCTATTTCGGTTGGAATTCCGGTGTCGTCGGGGGCTTTTATTTCCTGACGAATACCTCGGGAACGTGGCAGGTGATTAGCCACGCTCACGGCTCTTTGAATGCTCCCGGCCTGCAATCGGCGGCCCCTCAAATGACTAG
>PMUE01000032.1 GCA_003167055.1 Vulcanimicrobiota bacterium
GCTTATTCTACTTCTGCGCCGTTCACGGGAAGTCGGCGGTGAGGTCGCGCTCAAAGTAACGCGGCCCGAGTTGCTTCGCTCCCTCTCGGTGATGGCGTTGGATCGGCTCTTCCCGATGGTAGGGCTCGCGGCGTGAGGTTGCGCGGTTTAGGATTTGCGGCGCTTTTGGCGTTCGCTTCGACCAGCCTCGCCGCTGCGCAGAGTGCGGGACCCTCAGCTGCAAGCGCAGCCTCGGCGTTGCCGGTACCGGCCGATGCGCCGGAGGTCATCGCCCGCATGCTCGCGCGGAACGCCGGGCTGCAGTCATACACGGCGCGCGTGCACGTGAACGCTCGTCCGTCGATTCCGCTCTGCCGGTTGCGCACCGACGGCACGGCCTACTACAAGCGTCCCGGAAGCTTCGCGGTAGTGCTCAATCCGATATCCGGTTTGTGCGCGGGCTCGCTCAAGGACATTCAAAAACTCTCCACCGACGTCGGCGACCCGACCGGATGGGAAAAAGACTCGAACATCAAGCTCGCCGGCATCCAGCCGCTCGACGGCCATCCAATGATCGTGCTCGTGCTGACGAAGAAGATTTACAGCGATCAGATCAAGGATACGACGGTCTACGTCGATCCGGAAACCTACGAACTCGTCGAGATGGATTGGCATTACACCAACGGTGATGCCATCGTGATGAAGCAATACTACGCCACCCAAGACGGTTTCAGCGTTGTCGTACGCCAGCACTTCGAAGGCCGCCGCCGCATCGGGTTTAGCGGCGACTCGACCTACGATTCCTATCAAACCAACGTCGCCGTGAACGACGCGGTATTTACGAAATAATCATGATTGAAGCACAGAAGCACACCGACAAAGTTACTCCCGAAGAGACGCGCGATCGCATCGTTCTCGCCGCCCGTGACGTCATCAAACGCAAGGGCAAGCGTGGCGCCACCACGCGCGAGATCGCTGATGTCGCCGGCGTCAACGAAGCGACCTTGTTCCGCCACTTCGGCAACAAGGACGCGCTGATCATCGCGGTCGCCAAGCGCTCGTGCCCGGACGGCCAGTTGCGCGATTTGATCGCCACGCTGGAGGGGCCAATCGAGGCCCAGTTGCTTACGATCGCGCGGTCGATGAACGACCACATGGAGTCGATGAGCGACATGATCCGCTGGTCCTTGGTCGAGACCGACTACGAGAACAGCGTCTTCGCGCGCGAGACCTGGCGGCCGCAGACCGCGGTCCGCTCCGCCGTGGTCGAGTTCATGGAGAAAAAGGTTGCCGACGGGAGCCTGCGCGGCAACCCCGTGGACCTGGCTGAGTTTTTCATGGGTATGATCTTCGCGCGCGTGATGGCGCGCGGGAAGTTTCCCGATAGCCGGATTTACTCGGATTCGGAGTATGCACTTTCTTACATCATCGACGTCTTTCTCAACGGCGTAAGGAGCAAGTAAATGGACACGCGCGAGGCACCGCAAGCTGGCCAAGGCCAAACGCACCCGAACGGATCGAGCGAACCGACGGCAATCGAAGAGCGCACCGGTCCTCGCAAGCGCATCATCTTTGGCGTCCTCGGCGCCATCGTCGCGATCCTCCTCATCATTTGGGGCGTGAAGTACTTCCTCTACGCGCGCGTTCACGAGGGGACGGATGACGCTCGCGTCGACGCGGATGCCGTGGCGGTGACGAGCAAGATCAACGAGCGTATCGATTCAATCCTGGTCGATACCAACCAAGAGGTTCGCAAGGGCCAACTCTTGATCGTTCTCGACGATGCCGTCGAGCGGGATCAAGTGCGCAACGCCCAAGCGCAATACGATCTCGCGGTCGCCAATCAGCGCACGACCACGGTGCAGGGCCTAGGCGGCGTCGCGCAAGCGGTGGCGAACACGGCGGATGCGTCGGCGCAAGTGCCGGTAGCGCAATCCGGCGTCGATCAAGCGCAAGCACAGTTACGCTCGGCGCAGGCGCAGCTTCCGGCCGCGCAGGCAGCGTACGATAAGGCGAGCGCTGACTACAATCGTACGCTCTCGCTGGTCAGCACCGGCGACGTGGCTCGTCAAGAGCTCGATGCCCAGCGCGCTGCGCTCGCGTCGGCGTCAGCCCAGCTTCGCGGTGCGCGCGATCAGATCAACGTTGCGCAAGCCAACCTCGACGCGTCGCAGCAGAAGGTTTCGGCCGCACAGGCTTCGGTGGCTGCGGCGCAGGGCGGCGAGACGAGCGCGCAGGGCAAACTCGCGCAGTCGTCCGATCCCAGTCAAGTCGAGTCGGCCGCGGCTCAGCTCGCGATCGCCAAGAAAAATCTGAGCTTCACCCACATCTACTCGTCGATCGACGGATTCGTCGGTGAGAAGAGTGCTGAAGTCGGTCAGACGGTTGCGGCCGGTTTGACGATTCTGACGCTGATCCCGGACGGTCCCGGCCAGATCTACATCACGGCCAACTATAAAGAGACGCAAATGGGCGACATGAAGGTCGGTCAGCCGGTCGACATCCACGTGGATGCCTATCACGGCGTGACCTTCCAGGGGCACGTGGTCTCGATCAATCCGGCTTCCCAAAACACCTACGCGCTAGTGCCGGCGCAGAATGCTACCGGCAACTTCGTGAAGGTCACGCAACGCATTCCCGTGCGCATCTCGATCGACAACCAACGCAGCGACATGCCGCTTCGACCGGGCATGAGCGTCGAAACCTACGTGAAAGTTCGATAGCCGAAAGCGCGAAACGATGATGGAACCAAGAAACGTAGTCGAGCACGGCCTACGTCGGACCATCGTGAGCGTCGCGGTGATCGCCGCCACACTGCTCGAGATCATCGATACGACGATCGTGAACGTGGCACTGCCGAACATTCAAGGCAACTTCGGCGTGCCGGTCGATCAAGGCGCTTGGATCGTGACGGGATACATTATCGCCAACGTGGTGGTGATCCCGATCACGCCGTGGCTCGCTGCGCGCTTCGGGCGGCGGCAGTACTTCGTCGCGTCGATCATCATCTTCACGATCGCCTCGCTCATGTGCGGTCTGGCGCCGAACTTCAACTCGCTCGTGTTCTGGCGCGTCGTCCAGGGACTTGGCGGCGGTGGATTGATTTCGACGTCGCAAGCAATTCTGCGCGATACGTATACGCTGGGAGAGCAAGGGCAGGCGCAAGGCATCTTCGCGATGGGCGTTATCGTCGGCCCGGCACTCGGCCCTGTGCTCGGCGGATGGATCACCGACAATTTGACCTGGCGTTGGGCGTTCTTCATCAATTTGCCGGTCGGCATCGTTGCCGCGACGCTGATTTGGAACTACTTGCGCAATCCGGTCAAGCCACGCGCGATGAAGCTCGACTGGATCGGCCTCGCGCTGCTTGCGGTTGGCCTTGGCGCGATGCAGTACGTGCTCGACCAGGGGCAGCAAAACGATTGGTTTGACGATCCGAACATTCGGTTATTCACCGCGCTCGCCGTGGCCGGGATCGGCAGCTTCATCTGGTGGACGCTGCGCTCCGGAATACCCGTGGTCGATCTGCACGTGCTGCGCTTGCGCCAAGTCGCTGCCGGGAGCGTCCTCGGCGCGGTCTTGGGCGTGAGTCTCTACGGCTCGATTCTCGTGCTCCCGCAATATTTGCAAAACTCGCTCGGATTCACCGCGACGCTCTCGGGGCTGACGATCCTCGTGCGAGCGGGCGCGGTCATGCTCTTCACGCCCATCACCGCGATGCTTGCGAGTCGCGGGACGATCGACGTACGTCTCTCGGCCGCAATCGGCTTCGTGCTCCTTGGTGTATCGAATTGGATTCTCGCCGGCGTCACGACACCAAACTCGCAGTTCAGCACGTTCATCCTCGCCCTGATCATTAGCGGAATCGGACTCTCCCAGATCTTCGTGCCGCTCTCGATTGCCGTGATTGGCGGCGTGCCTGATCGCGAGGTTCCCTCAACCTCGGCGTTCTTCAACCTTTCGCGTCAGGTCGGTGGCAGCATCGCAACGGCCATCCTCGTCACGTTGCTCGTTCGGGGCACGACGGCGCATCAAACCGAACTTGCCGCCAACGTTAATCTGCACGCGCAGCCGACGGCAATCTACTTACAACAAAATGGCGGCGAGCACTCGACGTCGGCCCTAACCACACTCGAGGGATTGGTCGAGGGGCAAGCCCAGGTGCTCTCCTACGCGGATACCTCGCGTTGGACGGCGATTATAACGATCGCACTTGCGCCGCTCGTACTACTGCTTAACAAACCGCGACTCGGCGGACACGTCGCGGTCGAATAGGAGCGTTCCGTGAAGACTCGCATTCTCTACTCACTTGCACTCGGTGCAGTCATTGCGGCGGCTCCGTTTGCCGCCGGCGCAGCGCCCACGCTACCGTCCGCGGCGGCGATCCCCACGCCGGTACCGACACCGGTAACGCCGGCGGTGCCGACCGTCGCACCGGGCTATAAGGCGCCGGACCTTCCGCCGACCAACGCCGACATCGTCGGTGTGACGCAGCAGCCGTTTGTCGGTATCTCGCTCGACAGTGCGATCGGCATGGCTTTGCTCAAGAATCCCGATCTCTCGGTTGCCGCCGCGAACACGCGCGTCGCGACCTATCAGGTGCAAGAGGCGAAGGGCGCCAACGACGTGCACTTCTTCGTCGAGCCCTCGGTGAAACACGACACGAACCCGGCGCTCAACGCGTTTTTCTCGGGCGGCACCGACTTTCAGCCGTACGTGCAAAACTACCAGACGCAAGAGGCGGGCGTCCAAGGGCAGTTGGAGACCGGAACGCAGTACAACATCAACGTTTCGCAGTCGAAGGTCAACGACAGCACCTATATCAACTCGTTTAATCCGTACTACTACGGCTCGTTCAATATCTCGATCACGCAGCCGTTGCTCAAGAATTTCTTGATGAACGACGACAAGCGCCAGATTGAGCTGTCGATTGTCAACAACGACGCGACGCAGGCTTCGACGCTTGCGACCGTTTCGACGACGATCTCGAACGTGGAAGATGCCTATTGGGATCTGCTTGCCGCATGGCGTAACGTCGCAATCCAAGAGGACGCCTTGCATCAGACGGTGTTGCAGCAACAGAGCAACGTTCGTCAGGCCAAGCGCGGCGCCGCCGCTCCGATCGATGCAGTCGAGTCCTCGACGCAAGTCGCGGTCTACCAGCAAAACGTTTTCTCCGCGCTGCAGACGGTCTCGGAACTACAGAATCAGCTCAAGAGCTTGATCGTCACCGATCCGGGTGATCCGATCTGGCGCGCGAATCTCGTGCCGACTTCGGCGGTCCTGTCGCTCCCGCAGACGCCGTCGGTGGAGTCGCTGCTTGCTGCGGCAATGCAGAATCGCCCAGAAGTCCGGCAGGCGATCGACGCACAAAAGCAGGCCAACGTGAACCGCGCGTATGCCAAGAACCAAGAGTTGCCGCAGGCCGACCTCCAACTCACCTACAACGGCAACGGCTTCGCGGGTAATGCGCTGCCGCCGCTCGGCGGAGTCTTCGGAACAGCGACGCCGCCGCCGTACTACGACGGCACGTGGGGTCAAGCATTCGCGAATTCCTCGCGCTTCTCAACCTACTCGGCCGGCATCCAGGTCTCGTTGCCGATCGGCAACAACACCGCCAAAGGTGCACTCGGTGTCGCCGACGAGCAAGCGCACATCGCGGCCGTCCAAAAACTCGGCACCGCCGAGCGCATTCAGTACGAAGTCCGCAACGCCGTCCAGAACTATCAGGCTGCGCTTGCGCGTCTCTTTGCCGCGCGCGAAGCGCGCGAATCTGCAGCCGAAGTCTTGGCCAGTGAAGAGCGCAAGTTCCTCAATGGCGAGTCGACGACGTTCTTGATCAATCAGCGTCAAGTGGAGTTCGTGCAGAACCAAGGACTCGAACTGCAGGCGCAAACCGATCTGAACAAGGCCGTCGTCGAACTGCAGCGCGTCGACGGTTCAATTCTGAGCCAAAATGGTGTTTCGCTCAACACGCTGGGAGAAGGAGCACTCAAACCATGATCATCATCAAGAAGTCGGTCCGTCCCCGCCGCGTCTCGAGCCTGACGTATCGCAAGCTCTCGGAACGCATGGCCGTGCTGTACGGGCGAGAGTTGAACCGCCTCAACTCCCGCTCTCGCTAGAAACGCAACCCCCGATGAGCAATAGCGCCGATCCGTGGCGGGCCCTCGACGCGACGGGCTGGGCGTCCACGAAGCAGACCTTACACTTGAACTCGCAGCTGCTCGGCAAGATTCGGCTAGCGCTCTCACCACCGCAACCGAACTGGATGTTTACCGCGCTCTACATGTCTCCGCGCGGGCTGACCACGGGGACGATCCCATGCTCGGACGCATCCATCGAATGCATGTTGGATATTTTTGATTCGGTGATCCGAATCTTGCGGAGCGACGGCCGCACACGTGCGATTTCGTTTCTGCCGCCTCGTACCGTAGCGGATGTTTACGCCGAGCTCACGGTCGCTCTCCAGGAACTCGATGTTGCGTGTTACATTTCCCCGGTGCCGCAGGAGATACCCGATACCACACCGCTGCCGGCTGATCAGCGTGTGCGTCCCTACGATCCGGCGGCAGCGCTGCGATGGTTCCGAACCTACACGGCCGTTGCCGGAATCTTCGACCGCTGGCGCAGCCGGTTCTTCGGGCGCTCGGGCGTGCAAGTCTGGTGGGGTGCTTTTGACGTCAACCTGATGCTCTTTAACGGCAAGCACGTTGCGCCGCCGACCAATCGCGGCTACCTGCTTAAATACGACCTCGATGCCGAGCTGATGAGCGCCGGCCTGTATCTCGGCGACGAGAAGACCGCCCCGTTTTTCTACGGCTACATCTATCCCGAGCCAAGCGGCGCGCCGGCGTTACCGCTGCGTCCCGCGGGCGCGTCGTGGTCGACGCAATTGCACGAGTGGGTGCTGCCCTACGACGACGTGCGGACGTCGTCCGATCCGCAAGCGACGTTACGAACCTTTATCGACGCGATCTACACGCACTGTTTCGATGCCGCCGGATGGGATAAGGCGAGCCTCACCTATGAACTACCGAAGGTACACGCGCAGCGGCCCGCGACGTAAAGGCGCTATTCCCCGGCCGCGGCTTTGTCGGCGAGCCAGATGAGCGAGCCGTCCGGCGGTGCAATGATCTCCGCCGGATATTTCGTCGGATCGTAGGGATCCTGGCGCACCGCCGCGAGGGTCGCTGCTTTGTCCTTTCCAACCACGGCAAAGGCCACCGCCTCCGCGTTGTTGAGCACGCTCGGTGTTAGCGTGATGCGCCACTGCGATTGGGATATCGAGTACACCGCGCGCACGCGCTCCTCGTCGTCGGTCAGCGGATCTTCGCCGGGAAATAACGAGGCGGTATGCCCGTCGGGACCCATGCCGAGCATGACGAGATCGAAGGCGGGCGTTTCGCCCAGCACCTCAGCGAGCACCGCCCGATAGTCGAACGCCGCGCGCGCGGGATCGTCTTCACCGTGCATGCGATGAACGTGCGCTTCGGGAATGTTTAGCGGCTTGATGAACGCGTCGAACGCCATCTTGTAATTCGATTGCTCGTGGTCCGGCGGCACGCAGCGTTCGTCGCCGAAAAAAATCTCGACCGCGCTCCAGTCGAGCGCCGTAGCATACGGCGGTTTGGCAAGCAGCGTGTAGGTGGCCTTCGGCGTCGTCCCCCCCGCCAAGGCTATGACGAAGCGTCCGCGTCCGTCGATCGCACTGGAGCCGTGATCGACGATGAGATCGGCGAGCGACTTGGCAACGTCGGCCGGGGTCTCATAGATGTAGAGCGTCCCTATCTCACGCTGCGTCATGCCACGCGCCTTTCGATGATGTACTTTGCCATGGTGAGTGACTCGGCGAAGACTTGGTCGCGCGCACGGGTGAGAATCGCCCGCTCGACGAGCGAGGCGAGATCGACGGTGTGCAACGGCGTGCAACGTGACGGACACGCCGTAGAGCCGGTCACGTCGAGGCAGATCGCGCCTTGATCTTCGGGATGCACGCTCGCGCTAAAAGTTGCCTTCTCGGAAGCGAGGACGACGCGCGTGAGGCGGCGCTGGGGGCCGTCGTGGACCATCGCGACCTTCACGCTACCGCTCTGTGTCGTAAACGTGTCGGCCCCGGCCGGCGTCCAATCAAGCCGGCTTGCGAGCCACCCGAGCAAGTAGTACATCTCGGCGTCGGATCCGGCTGTCACTTCGACGCGGCGTAACATCGCCAACTCGTTTCGGCATTCGGGTTCGTCAAAGAATT
>PMUE01000002.1 GCA_003167055.1 Vulcanimicrobiota bacterium
CGCCGTCAAGCTCCGTTGAAGTGAACTCTTGCGGCTCGCCACGACGCAGATAAGTGTCCGCGTCCTGTGCGATCGGCCAATCGTCGAGGCGTATCGCACGACCGTGTTCCGCGACGATTGTCCTGTCGGACAATGAGCCGTCCACCTGTAAAGGACGAATCGAAATGTGTGTCTCGTTCACTTCGTGAACGAGACCGACCGGCACAGCGCTTGTGCCAATTGCAATTGCGACGGGGGCTAGCTCTTCAAAGGGCATACTTACGATTTCGGCAGAGTCTCACGCATTCCACCCCTCGACCGTCGTTACGTCCTTTTCTCGCGGACTTGAGGGTACTAATCCGCATGCAGTATGGCCGGCCAAGCTACTGTACAAACCTATTGGAATCATGGGACTCGTCGCTAGTCATCGTCACGATAGCTTTGTCGGTCGAGCCTCACATCGGGTCGTTCGCGCTCCGGTTTGCGCGAAAGGTCGCGGTCCACGCACGTGGGATCCGCTTCTGGAATAAATGGAGAGATTTGGACCAACAGACCACCACATTTAGGGTGACGATATTCATCTTCCCACGTGCGCTGGTTCGCCCGCATCATAGCCTCCGTCGGCGTTACACGGGAAAAACAGCGTTCGCAGTAGTGCGAGCCCTCAGCTTCCAGTCTAGCTGCCTCGGCACGCCTTTCGGCCTCTTCGTTCTCTCTTCTATATTCCGAATAATGCAACTGGCATCGCGGGTACTGGAAGCCGTACTCGTCGTAGACAAACTCGTCGCAGCTCTCCGCGATACAGATAACGAGGCGCGGCTCAGTCTTGCTAGCTCTTGTCGGGCATCGGTCATAATCGCCCTGTGGTCTATAAGGCCAAAAATTAACGGGCGCATTTTTCGCAGTGATAATGCCCTCCCCCGGACTAAAATATGCAATCCCATGGGCAGCAAGCCAAGCCAAAAGGCTATCGATCAATTCAGCCCGATTGCGCGTTGCCTTCGACCCCGCCTTGTAATCACGTGGATCGAGGTCTCTAAGATAGGCCGCCAAACCAGCAAACAAATCCGCTACTTGGATGAAGATGAAGTCTTTCGAATCGACCTGTTGAGAATACAGAATTTCAGGAGTTGAACTGAAGACCCCGGATAATTCTCCTTGAGTCTCCTTGCGAAGCCTTGCGTTGACCGTACGGGCCACTTGCTTGTCGTCAATCTGATCTTGCCGATCAAACATCATGTACCAAGTGCGATGTTCCGGCCAACGCAATATCACCCATACGAGGCGGTGATAGAGCATGCGCTCGAGATTTGCGTAGTCGTCGCGTCCGGCAACCGAATGACGCGAATCATGTCGGTCCCAACTGAGTGTGTCGATCTTGAGGGCTCCCTTCTCCACATATTGAAACGCGACCTCAAGCATCTTCAGGCCAGCGCGCTTCTGCCTACCATCGCTCGTCTCGTTGAACTTGAATTCCGACAACTCTCCCAATGCTGCGCGCAATTCCTGTGCGATCTGATCCGCCTGCGACGCACTGACGCTCACGGCACAAACGGCACCATAGCGCCCTTCTGCCTGTCTGGATTCGTCGACGTAACAGTACGCATCTATGGCGGTCCCGCCACCGGATGAGTCAGGTATATCCACAGCAGCCCCCGCATTGCAGCCTCGTCCAAGGGTTCATGTGCGGTCGGCGGCATCCCCGCAATGTGGGACTATCGGACTATTCGGTCGGGCTGGGCGCCAAACGCGGCTCGGAACGCGCCGCCTTAGTTGGGCTATAGATTCTGTCCTGCAGCCTCCTCCTCAGCCTCGGCAATAAACCGAGCGCGCTCGTACAACTCATCGAAGGTAATAATTTCCGGGCCCTCCAGTGGGCGCCGAAATAGCTCAAAGGAAACAAAGCGCGAGCTGTCTCCGTGCTCCGTTTTAAACTCCTGAAGATCACCAATTACGACAAGTGACCGGGGACGGACTACGTAAGCCTCTTCCCCTGTTGGATTCCCCTCAGAATCACGTATACGAATACGGTCATTGTATCGTTTTTCGGCAGCGTAAGCCGCGCGTTGGACCTGAGCTACAGCCGAAACGAGGTCTTCTGAAGGCCCCCACACATCGGATCGATATGCTTTTTCGCGGAGGAGCTTGGTCGCATGCGTCTTGATCTCAACAAGGCAAAGCGAGCTAATCCGTCCGCGCGTCCGCAAGAGCGCGTCCGGCCGCTTGCCGTGCTCCGCGACGCTTGCTCCAACTAATGTCTGCTCCAACTTTGAATCGTCGAATGTACTCGCGAACAGAAAGAGTAGGCCATACCCAAAAATCCATGTGTTGCTCTCGAAAAATTGTTGCCATACCTTTTCCGGACTCCCGTAACGCTGCTGCTGTTCCACAAAGAAGCTACGATCGTACAACAGAGAATGAAAACGATCGAGAGCGCCCTTACGAGACCGTAACATGATCAGATCGCGTAATTTGATGTCGCGTTCGAGCAGCTCTGCGATGATAGTAGCGTCTCCCTCTTGCAGCAGTTTTAGAACCAAGTCCGGAGACACGCTGTAGTTATCGACATCGAAGTCAGCCCGGTTATACCGACCGCCCTCGTCGGTGGCCAGCTCTGCGGTCTTTATAAACACAGCAAATGCCAGCAGACGACTTATCTCGTCACCCTTAAGTGAAAAGCGACGCAGTGTCGGACCGTTCTTTTTAGAGACCCGCTGGAGCGTAAGTGTCTTTATTTCCCGCGTGCCGGCGTAGAACATCGCCTTGAGCTGCTGCTCACCAGCTCTCTCCGTTTTCAGAACAAACTCGTTCTTAATCGCGCGCGGGAGGTCACGCTCGGTGCCATCGATCTTCATATACGCGTAGTGTCCCTGCGGATCGTCCCTGAAGGGCCGACTAACATAAAATTTGTCCGATCTACGCCCATGCAAGTACGTCAACTCATCGTCGCTCATGCGGTCTCCTTACGTGGCTCGCTGGCCGCTTACAGGTTCAGCCCGCTCAAAGCGCGGGGACCCCCACCGTTAACCCTCGGTAATGCCCCTTGACCCGGCTGCCGTCGCCCTGCTAAGGTAGCGGAACCATGATCTCGGCGTTCGTTTCGACGACCACGACGACCACCACCACCACGACCACTGTCGTTCGGTGTAGGGTTGACGTAGGCTAAGCGCTCGAGATCAAGGACAGCTTACGAAGCCCCGCACCGATTGGTGCTGGGCTTCTTGCATTGTTAGGGAGCCTACATGCGCGTGGAATGCAGCGACTGCGGCGCGGCCGCCGACCCCCTCGAGATCTGCCGGTGCGGCGGGTTGCCGGAGTTCGTGCTCGAGCCGCTGCGCCTCGATCCGATCGGCCTGCGGCGCCTGGTGCGCGAGCGCAGCGCCTCGTATGAGCCGCTGTTTACGAGCGGGGTCTGGCGCTGGCGCGAACTGCTGCCCGCGATCCCGTCCGACGCGATCGTCTCGCTGGCCGAAGGCAATGTGCCGCTCTACGCCTCCGATGCGGGCGCACGCTACGCCGGCGTCGATCGCCTCGCCTATCTGCACCTCGGCATGAACCCGACCGGCTCGTTCAAGGATCGCGGCATGACCTGTGCCGTCTCGGCTGCGCTGCGCGAGGGCGCGGCGGCGGTGATCTGCGCCTCGACCGGCAACACCAGCGCGA
>PMUE01000176.1 GCA_003167055.1 Vulcanimicrobiota bacterium
TCGTCGAGCAGCAGCACCGGCGTGTCCTGCGCGAGACCCATCGCGATCCACACGCGTTGGCGTTCACCGCTCGAGAGGGTCGTGAAAAGCCGTTGCGCCTCCACTTCGAGATGGACGGCGTGCAAGGCGCGTTCGATTGCCGTGTCGTCATCGGCGTTTTCGCGCCACTCCCACCACGGATGATGCGGATACCGGCCTATGGCGATCACGTCGCGCACGCGCAGCGTTTCGAGCATCGCGTCGTCGCTGGTGACAAAGGCGATCGCACGCGCCCGTGCGTTGGGCGAGAGCGCGTGCAGCGGCATGCCGTCAAGGGCGATTGTTCCATGAATTACCGGTCGCATGCCGCAGATCGCTCGGAGCAAGGTGGTCTTGCCGACACCGTTGGGACCGAGGACGGCGACGAATTCGCCCGGCTCGAAGCGCGCGTCGATATCGTGCACGAGCGTGCGCTGCGCGACCCCGATCGCAACGGATTCAAGCGATATCACGCCGGCCGTTCCTGTTGCAGATAGAGATAGAGGAAAGCTGGTACGCCGATGAACGCAAGCAGCACGCCGATCGGCAATTCGGACGGTGCCACGACGCTGCGCGCGATGGCATCGGCGAGCGCGCACAACGCGGCGCCGCAGAGCGCGCACGCCGGCAGCAGCACAATCGCGCGTGTTCCCACGAGCCGCCGTGCCACGTGTGGCACGATGAGGCCGATGAAGCCGATCATACCGGCGAGTGCTACCCCGGCCGATGCGAGCAGCGACGTCGAGGCGAGTATGAGCCACTGTGCACGATCGACGTCGACGCCGACCGTACGAGCGCGCACGTCGCCCACGCGCAGCGCATCCAGTGCAGGGGCGGCGAGCACCGCGAGGACCGCGCCTGCAACGAGATACGGCGTCGCAAAGAGCAGGTCGTTCCAGCCGCGACCGGCCATCGATCCGGCGAGCCAGGCGAGGATCGACTGCGCCGCGTCGAGTGAGTTCGAACGGGCGATCGCAAACGCCACGACCGCGGAAAAAAGCGCTGAGACCGAGATGCCGGCTAGGATCAATCGATTGGGATCGACGCCGCTGCCGCGCCGCGCGAGTGACGCCACGAGCACCGCGGTAAGCAACCCGGCGATAAACCCGAGCGCAGGAAGATACGGCACCGCGATGCCCCCAAGGACGGCGAGGGCAATCGCAGCCGCCGCGCCCGCACTTACGCCGGTGAGGTAGGGATCGACGAGCGGATTGCGCAGCATGCCTTGCAGCAACGCACCGCCGATCGCCAGCGCCGCGCCGACAACGGCGGCGATCGCTACGCGCGGCATGCGCAGCTGCCAGACGATCGTCGTAATGTCGTCGTGCGTATGCGGGTGCAACAGCGCCCCGAGAATGGTATTCGGAGCGACGGCGCTCCCGCCGGCGAGGAGACTCACGCCGCACGCGATCAACGTGAACACGAGGATCGCCGGCAGGCGCAATGCCTTCATGCTATTTAGCGGTCAACTCGACGGCAAACGTGCGTCCGGGCATCGGGTAACCGCTGACTTCGGCGTAGCGTTCGTTGCCGAGATTGTAGCCGCGCAATGTGAGCAGCATCTTCGGGGCGAGGCGAAAGCTCGCGTAGGCCGTTAAATCGCTGTACGCCACCGGCTGATAAAACAATGGTTGGGTGGGATCGACCGCGCCACGCGCGCCGACGGCGCGCTCGCTGATTCCAGCTTCGCTGAGCCAGCCGCGCGAGCCGTCGCGGTAGACCAGTCCGAGATTGACGCTGAACACCGGATCGTCCGGCAGGCGCGTCTGCGCGTCGAGGTCCTGCGCGAGATAGAGATCGGTCGCGTTGAGGGTGGCGCTGATGCCGTGCAGCGGCTGCGTGCGCGCATCGAACGTCAGGCCCTCGATATGCGCATGATCCACATTCTCGGGGAGGTAGTTGTTCGTGGGATCGGCCACGATCAGCTCGCGCGTATAGTTGTCGAACCATCCGAGCGCGACGCCGCCGAGCACGCGATCGTCAGCGAGCGTCAGATCGCCGACCTTCGCGCGTTCGGGAACCAGATCGGGATTACCGTAAAATGGAAAGTAGAGTTCGCTTGCGTTTGGGGCACGAAAAGCGGTTGCGGCGTTGGCCCGCAGCGTGAGTGCGCTCGAGAGGTTAAAGCGCGCACCGATCGAGGGCGAGAACTCACCGCCGAGGGTGCCGTCGCGTTCACCGCGCAACCCGGCATAGAACTCGTCGTGCGTGCCGATCCAGGTTTGTTGAACGTAGGCCGCGCTTTGCACTAACGCATTGGTGCTGATGTCTCCATCGCCGTCGTCCCCGCGGACGAAGCCGCGCGACAGATCGACGCCGTAGATCGTGCGCTCACTGCTGCCATTGATCACGTCGCGCAAGCTCAGACCGGAGCGCACTTCGGTGTCGAGTGATGCCGTGTTTTGAAAGCAGTTTGCATCAATTGCGATGTTGCAATCGAACACGATCTGCTGACGCGCTGCATCGAACGCCACACTGGCATTGGATTGGGCGCGGTGCAGCGACAGCGTCAGCACGCCGTCTTCGTTGACATCGTCCTCGTAGCTGGTGGCGGAGAAGTCCGGAAACGGCCCGTCGACGCCGACGTTGTCGCTTTCGAGCGAGGTGCGTAGCGAAACATCGAGTGCGCCCAGCGCGTGATCGAAGCCGTAGCGCGCGGTCGTGCCTTGGTAGGGGCTATTGCGCGTGGTGGGATTCGGAATCCCGTTGGCCGAGCTCGGCGGCAACGAATAGCCTTCGGTCGCGACGACGCGATCGAAGGTAAACCCCGCACCTTGCGCATGCAATTCGGTATCGTTGAATGTGCCGTAGCGCAGCGTTGCCGTAACCGGTGTCGCACCGTCGGTGATGACGTTGATGATCCCGCCGATCGCACCGGTACCGTAGAGCGTCGATCCGCCGCCTTCGACGACTTCGATACGTGCGATTCCGGCGGTGGAGAGCGTTCCCAGTTCAACCGAATCGGCGAGACCGCCGGGTGCAGGCTGACCGTCGATGAGCACCAGCACCTGCGCGGAACTCGTCCCGCGAATGCCGTAGTCAACTTGCGTGCCGATCGGGCCATACGCAGCGATCTCGACGCCGGGCACGTTTGTCAGTGCATCGGCGACGGTCCGATACCCGTTGCGCGCGATGTCGGCAGCGCTCACGACGTAGGTCGTTCGCACGCTGTTGCGCAGCGTTTCATCGGTGCGATCCGACGTGACGACGTGCGCGATCTGCGGCAGCGCCGATGGCGAGGGACTGGGTGATGGGGAGAAAGCAACCGTAGCAGCTGCGAGCACGCGCAGCGCGGTAAATGCGAACATGGCAAGCCTTCCTTTTCGCGAGGAATGGGTGATGCAAAGGGCTTGCGGCGATATCCTGACTTGCGGATCGTAGCGATGTTCCGGGCCTTCCCACTCGCTTCTGAGCAGTGGCGGCGAAACGGCTCCCCGCATACAGTGGCGCGACCGTGCCGGCATCTCACCGGCTTCCCGCGCACAAACCTCAAGGCGCCGGTTTAAAGAGGCGCGTCTCATCACCTGCCGCGAAGGGGCTGACCTATGCTGCTTTTGCACTTGCTGCTGGCGCTGCGTATCGTGACGCTTCTGCCCTCATTCGCGGAAGACGTTTGCTCGATCGGCGCGTGCGCGCAACTGGTCGGCGTCTCGAAGTTTTCGGGCGACGTGCCCAACGCGTCGTCGAAGACCGTCGTGGCGGATTTCACGAGCGTCGATACCGAACGAATTATCGCGTTGCACCCCGACGTGGTTGCGGCCACTCCGTCGCAAATGCGCTTGGTTGCTCCGCTTCAGCGCGCGGGAATTCGCGTGGTGTTCATCCACGCCGACAGCTACGACGATATCTTCACCGATCTGCAAACGCTCGGGCAACTGACCGGGCATGTCGCGGAGGCGCAAAACGAAATCCGTGCGCTCAAACGCGAGACCGCGAGACTCAGCGCGACCGTCCCGCACCGCGCCCATCAGCCGTCAGTGTTTATTGCGCTCGGCACCGGCCCGATTTGGACCATCGGGACGTCGTCGTACATTGGGCGATTGATCGAGCTGGCCGGCGGCCGTGATGCGGCGGCCGATCTGCCCTCGCCGTGGGGCGAATACAGTGACGAGGCCTTGATACGGGCACAGCCCGATGCAATCGTCGCAGGCGAAGACACGGATATTACCGCCGTGCAGTCGCGCGAACCGTGGCGGAGCTTGCAC
Organism: Vulcanimicrobiota bacterium; assembly: GCA_003167055.1. Taxonomy (GTDB): domain Bacteria; phylum Vulcanimicrobiota; class Vulcanimicrobiia; order Vulcanimicrobiales; family Vulcanimicrobiaceae; genus Aquilonibacter; species Aquilonibacter stordalenmirensis. Next base: position 4,224 of record PMUE01000176.1, read on the forward strand.
GCCGTGCGCGAAGGACACGTGTTCGCTATCAGCGATCCGCGCGTGGAGAATGCACTCTTTCGCCCGGGACCACATTATAACGAGGGACTCCGCTGGCTGATCGAACGATTGTCGTCGCTGTCGACACAGACGACCCCGCACGACCACTCGAACCCGAACTGATCGAACTCGAAGCGCTGGCACGTGCGGCCGGCGCGGAGATCGTCGCGCGCCTCGTGCAGCGGCGCGATCATCTCGACCCAGCGACGCTGGTCGGCAGCGGCAAAGCGCGCGAGATCGCCGATTTGGTCAAAGAGCTCGACGCGAAGTTAGTCCTCGTGCTCAACGATCTGCGCCCCCGCCAGCGCAAGAATCTCGAGAAAGTCATCCCCGTGCCGATCGCCGATCGCACGATGCTCATCCTCGACGTGTTCGCGCGCCATGCGCGAAGCCGCGAAGGCAAACTGCAGGTCGAGCTCGCGCAGTTGCGCTATCGCCAATCGAACTTGATCGGCGTCGGCGCGGATCTCTCGCGCCTGGGCGGTGGTATCGGTACACGCGGCCCCGGTGAAACCAAGCTCGAGGTCGATCGTCGCCGCATTCAAACCCGCATCAGCGTGCTGCGCCGGCAACTCGACGAGGTTCGGCGCCAACGCACGACGCGGCGAAGCGCACCGCGTCACGAGCCGCTCGTCGCGTTGGTTGGTTACACCAACGTCGGCAAGTCATCGCTGCTCAATGCGCTCGCGCGCAGCGACGTCTTGGTCGCCGATCAACCGTTCGCGACGCTCGATCCCACCGTACGGCGCGTGTACCTCGGTCCGGATCAATACGTGCGCGTCGTCGATACGGTCGGATTCATCACCGATTTGCCCAAAGATCTGGTCAACGCGTTCCGCGCTACGCTGGAAGAACTGCGCGAGGCCGATCTGCTGGTCCATGTGCTCGACGCCTCGAATCCGGATTGGCCGCGCCAACAGGCGGCGGTCGATGCGCAGCTGCACGACCTTGAACTCGACGCGAAGCCGCGTATCCTTGTTTTCAACAAAATCGACGCCGCCGCCGGGGCGCATCACGACGGATCGATCTCGGTTTCCGCCTTCACCGGCGCGGGACTCGACGCGCTACGAAATGCGATCGCCCAGTGCGCGTGATTCTCGTCGCGTTGTGTGTGCTGGCGTTGTCGTCGTGCGCGCCCGATTATCCCGACGACCGCTTCGTTGCGCTGGTGCGCACCATGAGGCCGTCGGTCGTGCTGCTTACGATGCGCGTACCGCCGGAGAAGAAGCGCGACGGCTACGACGACGCCTACGGGACAGGCCTGGTGATTGCAAGCGGCGCATGGGGCAGCGATATTCTCACCGTTGCGCACGTCGTCGACGGCGCCTGGGATCTCCACGCGACCGTTGGAAATCGTACCAAAGTTCCGGCACGTGTGGTTGCCGTCAACAACGATACCGACGTAGCCTTGGTGCGAACCACGCGCGCGAATCTCCCGGGCGTGCATCTGGGCAACGTCTCCGACTTGCACGACGAGATCGGACGCGACGTCGGCTTACTCGGCTATCCGATTCCCGACGAGTTCCAGGACGAGCAACTCGGGCTTGCGACCTCGCTGAACACGGGACGGCTGTCTTCGGTTCGCAACGACGCGCTCGAGGTAACATTGCCGATCGTGCCGGGCGAGAGCGGCGGTCCGATTTTCTTGATCGATAGCGGCCAGATCATCGGACTGGCCGATTCGCGCTTCGACGACGAACGCTCGATCGGGTTTGCCGTGCCGCTCGGCGACGTGCTGCATTTTCTGCACAAGATCGATCGCGATCACGGCTTCTGAAGTTTATCGATCTTTTCGAGAGTCTCCGGGGGTATTTGCTGGCGGATGTGTTCGCTCTCAACGAGCGAGTGCGGGCCGACCCAGTGCAGCGTCGGGACCTCGAAGAATGCCGCCAGCGCATTGAGATGGCTCGCATACCCGCGCCGGAGTTCGGCGAAGTGTTGCCACGCGCGATCCCGGTCGTGGAGCGAGAGGCCGGCGGATTCGAGCCGTGTGCACGCATCGTCGAATTGGTCGCGGGTGATGCCCGGGTCGCGATCGTCGCCCGCAAGTCGGAAGTAGGTCGACAGGTCGTGCGTCGCGTGGCGCCCGATGTTGTACAGAATGCGTGCTTCACCACCGTCGCACTGGACGGTCGTCATCATCAACACCGCGGTATCGAGCATTGTCCCGAGCGTGCCGACCCAGGACTCATAGTCGTGACTGGAACGAAAGTACGCTAAGATCGGATACGCCAAATGCGTCTCCATCAGCATTGCGCACCATGCTTCCGCGCTGCGCATCAACACCGATAAATCTTTGGTGACGCCTGCGTGCGCGGCGATGGTGAGGAGCCCGACCCCGCTCGGCGGCGCGCCGGCGCGCGCACCGACCGTCACCACGAACTGTTCGCGGTTTTGAAAGGCGCCGAAGATCGCGAAGAGATAGGCCGTGGTCGTCGAGATGATACCGAAACCCGACGCCCCTGCAGCAAGCGAGGCAAGGCGCGTCAGCCCGGTGTTGCCGACATAGTCCCCGAAGCCGATGGTGAAAAACGACGTTCCGGCAAAATAGAGCGCTTCACCGAAAGAGCCGAGTGCCGGGTGTACCTGTTCGCGCAGTGCGAAGAAAATTGCGCCGTAACCGATCAACAGCAGCAGCGACCACGTCATCAAATTGCCGACGAGGTTGAACGGCGCAAACGCGGCCAGGAAGTCCTCGCGTGCATCTTCGTTGTTCGGGTGGATGCGGCGGGCGACGCGTGGCCACATGATCCAGAGGATGCGCGCCTGGTAATAGCTCGGCCGCAGCCGGCGCCCGACCGCACGCGGGACGATGACCGATTGAAAGACGTCGTTGAGGCTGGCGACGATCAGCAGCACCCCAAGGATGACCAACGCAATGCGAAGCGGCATCTGCGAGTGATTCAATGACGGCGCGGAGAAGGCTTGCCCATGGGCGTGACGCTCGTGACCGGGCCCGTGCGATCGGGCAAGAGCCGCTATGTGGTCGAGATCGCGCAGCGGTCGGGCCGGCGGGTCAGCTACGTCGCCACCGCCATGCGTGACGGAAGCGACGGCGAGTGGGATTCACGCCTGACGCGACACGTTCACGATCGCCCGTCAACATGGGAATTGATCGAAAGTGCATCGCTGCACCCCGAGGCCTTAGCTGCACTCTTTCGCGAGGGTTCGCCGGAGCAATGCATCGTCGTCGATGCACTCGGCACGTGGCTCGCGGCGCGGATCGCAACCAACATCGACGCGCTCGAACGCGATTTCGCGGCGTTCGAAGTGCGCATGGATGCCGAAGCCGCCGACCTTGCACAAGTGATGTTGGAGTCGCAAGCGCAGGTCGTCGTAGTGGCTGAAGAAGTGGGATGGGATATCGTGCCGGTTGCCGCGTCGGCGCGACTGTTTCGCGACGTCCTCGGCCGCATGAAGCAGCGCCTCGCTGCCGGCGCCGACGCAGTCTTTCTCGTGGTCTGCGGCTTCGCGCTCGATCTGCGCGCGCTCGGCTCGACGATTTAGGGCACGCTCCGTGAATCAAGCGCTGTTGCTCGTCGCGCTCTTCGGCGGTGTCATCGTTTCGGCGATCGTAGCGCGTCGCTTGCGCATCCCGTATCCGATCGCCTTTGTCGCGATCGGCCTAGCCTTCGCGCTGATTCCGGGCATGCCGCAGCGGGAATTGAATCCGCAGCTGCTCTTTTTGGTCGTGCTACCCCCGCTGCTCTTCTCCGGAGGGTGGACGACGGACTGGTACGAGTTCAAACGCAACTTCGGCGCGATTTCAACCTTGGCGGTTGGCCTCGTCATCTTCACGACGGTCGTCGTCGCGGTGCTCGCGCACCAACTCGCCGGATTCGATTGGGCGACCGCGTTCATTCTCGGCGCAATCGTCTCGCCACCGGATGCCGTCGCCGCCGAGTCGATCTTCGAACGCATGGCCGTGCCGCGGCGCATCGTCGCCATCGTAACCGGCGAAGCGTTGGTCAACGACGGTACCGCGCTCGTGCTTTATCGCTTCGCGGTTGCCGCGGCGGTTTCGGGAGCTTTCTCGTTGTTCCACGCGTCGATCGCATTCGTGTTCAATGTCGTGCTGGGCATCGTTTTTGGACTCGTGATCGGCGCGACCATCGAGTTCGTGATGCGGCTGCTCGCGCGCTTCGACGTCGTAGACCCCTCGGTGGCCAATGTCGTGATACTGCTTGCGCCGTACGCGGCCTATCTTCCGGCCGATGCTCTCGGTATTTCGGGTGTGCTTTCCGCGGTGACGGCGGGCATCTACGTCAGCCGCCGCTCGCAAACGATCTTCTCGCCGGAGGGACGGGTTATTGGGAGCGCGGTCTGGAGCGTGACGCTCTTGTTGCTCAACGGCGTGGTATTTTTGCAGATCGGACTCATTTTGCCGCGCATCGTGCGTTCGCTCGCACCGTCACTCGGTACCTACGCATGGCTCGCGCTCATTGTCAGTATCGCGGTGATCGTGGTGCGTCTCGTCTGGGTCTTTCCGGTCGCGCGTTTACGGCGCATGATCCCGGGCGTTGCCAAGCGCGATCCGCTGCCGTCGTGGCAATCGTTGCTCGTGCTCGGATGGAGCGGGATGCGCGGAATCGTCTCGCTTGCCGCGGCACTTGCGCTGCCGTTCCGGGATGCGACCGGCGCGCCGCTCGCCGGACGATCCGAAATCATTTTCATTACGCTCTGCGTGATCGTTGTCACATTGCTTCTGCACGGCCTCACCCTCGGGCCGCTCATCGAGTGGCTAGGCATCAGCGAAACCGATACGCGTCGAGCGCAGGAAATGGCGATTCGCGTGCAGGCGCTTCAAGAAGGCGTGAACTACTTGCGTTCGATCGAATCGTCGCTTACGACGCCGGGCGAGTCGGAGGCGCTTGGGCGGCTGCTTGGCGAGTACCAGCGACGCATCGAGCATCTGCACGGCCATCTCGATGACGAGGACGCCGAGCGCGATGCGAAGGATGAACGCGAAGCCGATCATCGCCTCGAACTGGCCGCGCTCGATGCGGAACGGCGCGAGATCGCGCGGTTGCGTCGCGGCGGCGAGATACCCGACGACGTCTATCAATCGATCGAGTACGACCTGGATCTAGCTGGGCTGCAACTGCACTGAAGCGCTTGCCGCCGGCATCGGGCTAGCCGTGGCGCTCGGGCTTGCGGCCGGCGTCAGCGACGCCGAGGGAGACGGCGAGTAACCCGGCGGCACGTAGGTCGGGATGACCGTCGCTTCCGGCGTCGGTGTCGGTGGAGGCGGCAACGTCGGCACCGCGTCGGGCTTGGCTAGCGGGACGAGGCGAAGATAGCCGGCTTGCGCGGTTGCGTCTTTCCGAACGCGCAGCGTCGTCGCGTCGGTGGTGAAGCCCGGCATACGCGCGGTAACATTTTGTAGCCCAATCGGTACATGCGGCAGCGTAAACGCACCCAGCGCATCGGCGGTCACGACGAAAAGCGAACCGACCGACACAATGGCATTGGCGATGGGACGGTTCGTGGTCGCGTCGAGCACGCGACCGGTGACGCTGCCGTAGTCCTGCACGCCGACGACGCCGTTGTTGCAACTGTCGCCCATGGCGAGCACGAGGACCAAACCGAGAACCAGGTTACGCATGCTCTCTCCCTCTACGCTTGCATGAACGCCGGAGCCTTCGGCGGGGTTCCTCCAGGTCCATTGGCTGAGCTCACTCAAGCCAAATGGAGGCAATTGGCGGAGCTTGTGAAAAAAATCACAAGCCATGAATCCGTATGGACCGGTTGCGATCTACCTGTGCGTCGCGCTTGCCGCCGCGTTGCTCTTTACCTTCTTACCGGGCCTGCTCGGGAAAGCCAAGCCCAACCCGCAGAAGCAAGAGGCCTACGAGTGCGGGGTCGAGCCGACCTCGGCGGTTACCGGCCGCTTTCCGGTGCGTTTTTACTTGACGGCGATGCTCTTTGTCATCTTTGACGTCGAGGCGGCTTCATTCTATCCATGGGCGGTGAAGATGCACGCATTGCGCCAGTTCGGTCTGTTTGAAATGATCGTGTTCGTGATTGTGCTTGCCATCGGGTACGCCTATGTATGGAAGAAGGGAGGCTTCGCGTGGAGATAGGGCCGGGCCAATTCCTCCTCGCGCGCCTCGACGATGTGGCTCGCTGGGCGCAGAGTTCGTCGGTATGGCCGCTCACGATGGGCCTCGCCTGCTGCGCAATCGAGATGATGAGCGTTACGTCGTCTGAGTACGATATCGCGCGCTTGGGGTCGGAAGTCTTTCGCAGCTCGCCGCGCCAGGCCGATCTGATGATCGTCTCGGGCCGCGTGGCGCAAAAGATGGCTCCGGTCGTCAAACGGCTCTTCGATCAAATGGCCGACCCCAAGTGGGTGATCTCGATGGGCGCCTGTGCCAGTTCCGGCGGCGTCTTCGATAACTACGCGGTCGTGCAGGGCGTCGACCACAT
>PMUE01000226.1:0-619 GCA_003167055.1 Vulcanimicrobiota bacterium
GTCGTGGGTGGGAAGCAGCAACGTGGGCACTACAAGATTGGGTGCCGTTTCAACCGGGCACGTCTCGCCGAGCGGATTCGCGAGCTCTCTGCGTTGCGCGACCGCGTGCAATTCGCGAGATGTCAATCTTACGCCGAAACCATCGCGCAGATCGCCTCCACTGAGCTGGCGCGATCTTCGCCTGAGTCGGTTTTCTGGTACTTTGACCCGCCGTTTTTCGAGCGCGCTGATCGCCTCTACCGGAAGACTTTCACGCCGGCGGACCACCTTGCGTTCCGCGAAGCACTGGGCGAAATTCCTGGTCACTTCGTACTTTCGTACGACGATGTTCCAGCCTCAGAGGAGCTATACGGAGGCGATCCCCGGCTTATACGACTAGGAATGCAATATGTCGGCGGCGCTGCGTGCGAACGCCCCACTGTGACCGAACTCATAATCTCGGACCTTACGCCGGATGGTGGCGCCAAGATCTCGATCAACCACAAGACGCGTTCCGTATTGAACGCCTACATGCCAAAAAGGACGAGACGCTGATGGACTCCATTGCAAAAACCTCTGCTGGCATGCACGATCTACCGACACTGATCAGCGACCCGGAGAACATGCACGTTGGATTCGA
>PMUE01000226.1:677-10464 GCA_003167055.1 Vulcanimicrobiota bacterium
GTCGAGAAGTACCAGCGGGCGACGCACGTACAGGCAGAGGATCAGCACGACGGATTCGAGCGTATCACAATGTCGCGGTTGCAATACTCCGGCATGGAGTGCCACATCCTGGGATCGTTCCAGGTCGACGACCTCGGGCGGCTCACTATGGGCTCGGACGTCGAAGACTACTTCGCGGTCGCGCGACTTCGTGTCTACAAGCCAGTTGCCGACGTCCTGGAGCGCGTCGTTAATTTCATATCACCCGACCGCTTGGCGAAAGCGCAGGAGACCGCCGAGAAGCTGCTCGGTTCGTTGCCGGATCCAATACCAATCGGCAACGTGCGCTATACGTCTTCGACGGCAGTGCAACGCGCGAACAAGGCCGACGTTCCGGTCCGCATTCAACCACTTGACTTTCTAGCGCGAAGAACCGCCGTGTTCGGAATGACCAGGACTGGCAAATCCAATACCGTCAAGACTGCCGTGGCATCCGTAGCGACGGTCGCCAAGAAGGCCGGAGTCAGGGTCGGACAGGTGATCTTCGACATCAAAGGCGAGTACGCCAACGCAAACGGGGATGACAACGGCAAATCGATAGCCGAAGCGCTTGATGCAGACGTCGTTCGTTACGGGGCGCACGGGCGGCCTGGGTTCAAGGATCTTCGAAACAATTTCTACGACTCGCTCGAGGCGGGTCTTCAAATACTTCAAGAAGGTCTACGGGCCGAGCCTGGCACCATGCCGCAGGATTATCGATATCTGTTGGAACTCACGCTGGATCAACCGGATCCGGCCAACACCGGCGACACAAAGCGATGGGAACGAAATTGCGCGATCTATCGCTGCGTATTGAACGTGGCCGGCTTCCCGCTCGGTCCTGGCAACGCCAACGTTATGTTCGGAATGAATCCTAAGGTCTACCTGAAGTTCCACGAGGAGAGGCTCGAACCGGATTGCACGGCCTGCAAGACGCAGCCGCAGAAATGCGATCACGCAAAGTTGGCGATCTGCTCAGACTACGGCGCAACGGCGAACGCGGGCGGTGTGCTCAGCATGCCGATTGCCAATGCCGTCACCCTTTGGGGAATCCTACGCGACATCGATCGCGAACTGGTAAAGAACGGCGCCATCGGCCTGGAATCAAGCGGCTCGACCGGCGCCATACCGAAGGCGTGGCTCGATCCGACATCGCGAGCCCTGCTCAACGTCATGCAGGGCAAAAATGACGGGGGACAAGCGTTCCGAAACCCTAGAGCCCTCTACGCCGTCGCGGGAAAACAGCACTCGCCCAGCGGTCTCGAGAGCGTCCCCCAAGATGTATACGAGAATCTCATTGAGGGTAAAATCGTCATCCTTGATCTCTCGGCCGGAAGCGAGAAGATGAAGGACATCCAGGCCCAGAAGATCGCCGACTTCATCTTCGTGCAAAACACCGCCAAATACACGTCGGGAGAGCGCGCACATGCTCCGATCATTATGATGTACGTAGAAGAGGCCCATAACCTGATCGGAAAAGATAAAAAGATCGATACGACTTGGCCTCGCATCGCCAAGGAGGGAGCTGCCTACAAGATCGGCCTGGTCTACTCGACCCAGGAGCCATCGAGCATCCATCCCAACATCATGGCGAACACCGAGAATTTCTTCGTAACGCATCTCAACAACGACGACGAAATACGAACGATCAGCAAGTTCTACGATTTCGGCGACTTCGCGGGGGTCATAAAGAAGGCAACCGATGTCGGCTTTTCGCGTATCAAGACACTCTCGTCGTCGTTCGTCGTTCCGACGCAAATACTGCAATTCAGGCCCGNNCCCGAAGATATCAAGACTCCGAAAAACGGAAGTCCCGGAACATAGCGCATGCCATTCAACAATCAACAGGCGAGCAAAGTCGGGCACGAAGACCTGCTCCGCAATCCAGACATCGATGCGTATCTCTCATCGATCGGCGATGTCCCCCGACCAGAACCAGCTCAGCTTGCGCAGATATTCGGCAAGTCGCCCACTATCGACGCGTTCGAGCCCAGTATTCCAGAGGTGATCGTTGCATTCGACGGCTCGCTGTACGAGGCGTCGGCTGATGTGGACGAGCCAAGCAGGCGCGTGGGATACGTGAAGGTCGGGATGGTCGCGCTCAACGTCAAGAAGTATCTCGACCTTTCTGACCGCAACATGCCGTACGTGGATCCGATGGCGGTGAATCGTCTGCAGGATCGCAGCGCTCTGAGCATGGCTCTTCCGAGCGCGTACCTTAAAGAACCGTCTCTCGATTCTGTGACCGATGGGTATCGTGCTGCCATCCATCGCTACTACTCGAGCGACAAGACGAAGATCGGCACCGACAAGAGCACTCTGCTCGATACCCTCCTCGAACTGCTTCGCACAATGGGCGCTATCGTCGAGGAGAATGGCGCCGAATGGGTCGTGTTACCAAGGTGCCCAGCTATCGATTGCGACCAAAAAAACGTGGGCGTTCCTCTTAAGGGCGAAGGATCGTGCCCGTCCTGCATGGCCCCACTTTTCGTCACCGACAAGCTCCGAGTCTGGGAATGCTTCAACGAAGCGTCGACTAATGCGGAGTCGTTCAGCAGGCTCATGCTCGCGAGCGAAAGCCTCGTGCTCCTTCATTCTCTGCTGTTCTTTAAAAGGGCCGGTCTGCTAGCGCAGCTGTCGAACTACGCCTTCATCATGGATGGCCCGCTGTCGATCAGCGGCGAAGCCGCGCCACTTCACGACCCCATCATGCGTACGATCAACGAACTCCAATTGGATATGATTTCGCACGGGCTCGCACCACCGCTCATCATGGGTTTGACCAAGACGGGCATCGCCGTCGAGCACTTCGCCGCACTGAATGAGTCCATTCCCAACGGCATCGCGTTTCCGGTCACGGACGAGTACCGCTACAACAACATTTTAGGCAAACGAGAACGCGCTAAGCCTTTCGGCGACGAATTTTACTACGGCCAGGACGTGCTAATCAAGACCGCAGAGGGCCGGCAATTCCTCATTTCGCTTCCTTATCCGTGGAACACGAAGCAAGATCCAGAGTTCCAATCCAGCCGTTTTGAGCTTTCAAAGTACCGCAACGTTGACATAGCGATTGGAATTATCAACTTGTTCCAATCGGATCTTTACGAGAACTCGATGGTGCCAGTGATTCTTGCGCACGAGTATGCTTCCATCAGCCTAGCGCCCGGTGGGAAGATTCTCGATTTGGTCACCGCTCGTGCTCTCGGGGCCGCCTGACATGGAATGCCGGCGTTGCGAGACAGGTGCGAGCTATCGACCAGCTGTGATCGCTCTCTTCACCGAAGAACCCGAGCGACTTTACAATCGTAAATCGATATTCGATTCGCTGGTCAAAGCAGGGGCAGCGTGCGCGCAATGCTGCTCGCCAACCCGCATCGGCTCAATGCTCTACCATCTGCGCCAGGACGGGATCGTCGAAAAGTTAGGAACCGGTCTATTTAAGAATCGAAAGACGGATGATCCAGGCGGAGACTTCGCTTATGCGGAGCGTTCAAGGAACCAATAGCGAACGTACCAATGGTCTTGCTTCACCTACGCTGAGCGCGCCGCGGAACCCCGGTGATCGGTTCTTGCCGCTGGTGAGCTGTCTGAGGGACCTGCCGCCGGCTCAGCCAACGAGAACCCGGGCATCGTTGGCGGCGTGACCCTGGAAAGAACGGCAACCCCTGCTAGCGTTCATGCGTTTATGAGAGGCGTGTCCTCATTTTCCACAGGGCTTAGACACAAGGTTTTCACCAATACGAAGCGCGGAAATGCATACGAGCCTTCCCGGCCGAATATTGAAAAGGCAGGGCAGATGTTGATTCAGCATGACGGTCTTCGAGAGGTAGGAGCGGTGATCAGCCAAGACAGCACATTAGATCTCGACAGCACACGATGTTCGATGTGCGCGGCCGTGCGAGCGCCGGCGCCCGACGCTTGGGACGAGCCGCTGTTTGAGAGCGCGAATTTCGTTGCTGTCACGTCGATCGGTGCGCTGGTTCCAGGTTGGCTGCTGATAGTGCCTCGGAAGCACCAACTTTCGATGGGCTTCCTCTCAAATGCGCTGAGTAGCGAGTTGCACGCTTTCAAGAATGACGTTGCTGACGTTCTCGGGGAAATCTATGGCCCCGTCAGCGCATTTGAGCACGGGCCGTCCGCGGCGAAACGTCTTGCTGGTTGCGGCGTAGACCACGCTCATCTGCACTTAGTTCCGACGACGATTGATTTGCGTCGAGAGGCAGAGCCGTTTCTGCCGTCCGGTGCGGCGTGGATGGTAGCTGATGAAGGCGCCTGCAAGAGGGCTGCCCTAAACGACTTGGACTACTTGTATCTAGAGCAACCCTTAGGTAGTGGGTCGATCGTGGCGCACGATGGCATAGGGAGTCAGATTTTTCGGCGAGTGATAGCCTCGGCGCTCAACGTGCCTGAGCAGTTCAACTGGCGCGAGCATCGACAACTGGAGAATGTAATGTCGTCAATTTGGACAATCCGTGCGTACGAGCAACGGCGCTTAGCGGGCTGCACATAGGCAGCAGTGGGCACAGACGATATATTCGCGGGCGGGCCTTCCAGCAAATGCGATTTTCGGAGCGAACGATGGGATTGGAAAACGCGGTATCCTAAGGAAGCGCTCGTGCGAATCTGGTGGGAGGCAGCCTATCTTTTTCTGCTAGTTATCGTTGAGCCGCTCTTGATTGCGGTTTTTTGGCTTGGCTATCCTAATCATGTGCTGCACCTCGATGCGTCGCGATACAACATTTTTCTCACCTATGTTTTCGCAGCTTTGAGCGGCTCTCTCGGCGGCGTGCTGTTTGACCTAAAGTGGCTATACCACACTGTTGCAAAGGGCGAGTGGCACGATGACCGCCGGCCTTGGCGAATATTTGTCCCTTTTATTTCGGGCGGCCTAGCGTTTGCAATGATGGCGCTAATCTCTTCTCAGGTGTTTGAAGTACTTAACAGGAGTGTGGTCACATCGCATCAGTTTGCGGTTGGCTTCTCGTTCCTTGTCGGGTACTTTTCGGACAACGCGATCGCGAAACTGTCAAAACTCGCGCAATCTATGTTTGGCTTGCATCCGGAAAAGGAGGACGGCGGCGACTCTAAGTCGGGTTCTACCTAGATGTCTAACGCCCTAAGTCTCAAGCATTCATGCATTTCGCGACCCGTGCCGTGCTAAGTAGCCAATAGACACGATCCTAAGGCGCAGTTTCATAGAAAAGTTGTCGTTGTCGCCGGTGAGCGATACCACCGTTCTGACGCCATCCGGGCCGCTAGTTCTTGCCGCCCAGGAAATCACGACGGATAGCGTCGGCCACAAGGCGTTCGGACTCAGTTCCATCCCGCCAAACTGGACGCCGCCGTTCGTTGTGCTCGAAGCCGCCCTTTTTGATACGGAAACAGCTGGACACGACATCGAGCAGTTTCTTCTTGGGCATTTTGACGGCGATTGGCAGATGAGACCGGACTCTCAGGTGATCGTGCGCTCCAGCGGAACCGCCGAAACGATATCTCAGCGCGGCCGCCTTGATTCGCAGCAGACGGTCGTTAGTGACGTCGAACGTACAATTCGGCGGCTCATCGCGGAAGCACCTGATATCGGCGACAGCCGTTTGCATTGGATCGTTCAGCCACTGGTTTTGGCGCGTGCTAAGGGTGGTTTGTCAAATGAGCGTAGGACAAGTGAAGAAGGTCGTGACTGGCTCCTGGAAGTTGAGCGGCTTGACGGTGCGATGCAGACGCAGCAGAGCCGGCTGGCGATCCGTCGTTGGCGCCACGGGGAAAAGTACAGCTCGTCGGGGTTAGCCTGCTACTCTATCGGTCAAATCAGTATTGCACTTCGCGAGGTCGCAAAGTGGGGTTGCAGTTTCGCGCCGCGGCTTCTTCTGGAATGGGTGTGGGACGGCAGCCGCCTTTGGATGGTACAAGCCGATGTGGCCGAGGAGACTGGCGTCAATCCGAATGATTTCATTCACATCTCTATTCCGAATGTAAGCGTCTCGAAGCTCAGTGCTTTCCGCGAAGCAACGGACGACGACTTCGCAAGATATAGAAAATTGAGCAATGCGCGGTTGTACTCGGAACTGGGCTATAAGATGCCAAGCTTCTATGTACTTGATGATCCCGAAATCGTCAGTTCAATTGTGGCTGGTACCGTTCCGGATTCTCTTTCTAATGATCTCGAGATTCTTACAAAGCGTCCGCTGATTCTCCGCAGCGACAGTGACAATGTACCAGATGAGGATCGCGAAATGCTGCCCCGCAGCGATGAGTTGCATACTTGTGCGGCCGCAAAGGAATGGCTGACCGAATCTTTCCGACAGCGGCTAGTATCTAGCGGGCTGGCGGAATACAAGTTCTGCCTCATTGCGCATCACTTTATCCCTTCAGTCGCGTCGGCTTGGGCGCGGGCAGAACCCGGTTCGCCGCTCGTTAGGATTGAATCTCTTTGGGGAGTACCAGAGGGCCTCTACTGGCATGCGTATGATTCATATGAAGTAGACACTGGCTCACCGCGCTTGCCGAAGGAGATGCCGAAGAACCCCGGATATACTTGCGCGGTCAAAACTCGTTTCAAATCCACGTTCGTGGCGTCTAGGCCGGACGGTAGTTGGGGTTATTTTTCGCCCAAGAGACCATACGACTGGAACCGCAGCATCCACTACACGGCATGGCTAAACGAGATCGCTTATATGACTCGCAGGATTGCCGAAGCGAAGGGCCAGCCTATCGGGGTGATGTGGTTCATTGATAATCACCGCAAGGCGACGCCCAATCGGATAATGCCGTGGTATCACAGCCGATCGGAGTTCTTGGGCACGCCGAAAGCTGCTCCTACCCGCAAGTGGCGACGCTCTCAGGACATTATTATTAGGTCGCTCGATGATTGGAACGACCTTCGGACGCATGACTTCGGGGCGTCTCCGATAGAGCGCGTGTCTATAGTTCCGAACGACTCAAACCTGATACGAAACCGAGAGTTTGTCGACGCAATTGCTGTCTTTGCGAAAGAGCACGATTTCGTAATTGAACTGTCCGGCAGCATTCTGGCTCACGCCTACTTCCGATTTCAGCACTTCGGCGCTCGTGTCGAATGCGTTGACCTCTATGCCAAAGACGATACTGTGTCGGTCTTCAACAAAGTAGTGCGCGATCGCATTCCGGAGCTAATATCGGAGCGAGGCGAGAAAGCTTCCACCGTTCGGCTTGTAGGCGATGCTCTGGATGTTGCGCTTCGGCGAAAACTCGTGGAGGAGGCCCTGGAGGCCCTTGATGCCCGCTCGGGTGACGAGACATTGGAGGAGCTGGCCGACGTTTTGGAGGTCGTTCACGGGATCTGCCATGCGCTCAATCAACCAATGAGCGCGATTGAAGAGAGACGCCGGGAAAAGCGGAAGAAACGCGGTGGCTTTGAGTCAGGGCTAATGCTTGAGCAGACAGTTACTCCTCAGGCGATCGCTACACGCGCGAAAGAACCGGCCCACGGCGAACCTGGAACCAGGCCCGGCGTCATATCGGATCCGGCGTTTTTTCCTGAGAGCCGCACCTATACAAAACGCGACCTTCGCGCGCCGCAAGATGTTGAGATTGAAAAAATGTTCACGGTTCGAACGGAAATTACCGAAGGCCGGGCTGAGGAAAGTCTCAATTTCGACTTACCGGGCGAGCCTGGGGCGCAAAAGTTCACGCTCGCGCTGGAGCTCCAGCGAGAAGGCGGTTCGATACGCGCGGTCGTGCGTTTGCGGAAAAGCCCAAGCCAGATGCGACTGGATTTGGAACCAAATCAGGTCGCGTTCGATTTTTTGAATCGGAAGTGAGCGGACGTTTGGAGCGCCTTGGCTATAGCAAGGAGTGTGTCGGGGCGCGGGTTCGCCGAACCGCTCTCGAGCTTTTGAAAGTGACGGACGCTAATCTGGGCTTTAACCGCAACGTCTTCTTGCGTTACGGTGGACCCAAGGGATTGACGGCGCTCTTTGATGGCGAGCGCCAGCGCTTTGCGCATCTGTTCGAGGCTTGCCACGCCTTGGATTGTCATACAGGCCGCGGCATTTTAACCACGATCTATAGAACGCGGCGTTAACGCCGTGTTTGCGCCTAGCTCCAGTGAGCCAAGAGGCGATTCGTATTTTGGGGTGTTTTTAGCTGCGCGTCTTGCGGCACGCAAGGCTGTGAAGCGCTAACGATTATGCGGGGAAGAAGTAATACGAAAGGCCGACTTGATTGTCGGCCTTTCAGGATTCGACTATCGGCGCCTCGCACCGCGCCGCGAGCGGCGCACGCATTTTCGGCGCTTCTGCTCTTTACGAGCCTCCATTAGCGAGCCAGCTAGGCTACGCTTGACGGGATCTCTGGCCTTCATATTTCGCGCCGCCTTTTTGCGCTGTCGTTTGCTTATCATGTTCTTTCACCCCCTTCTGGTTCAGGCGAAGACCCTTAGTAGCTCAACCTCTTGGACAAGTGTCGAGTGCTGAGCATCGTAAAGGTCTACTGCTAGCTGCAGATTGAGCCAATATTCGGGCGAAGTTCTAAACGCATGGCCGAGTCTAAGCGCCATCTCCGGCGTTATCGAGCGGCGATTGTTTACAATCTCGTTGATAGTCGTGCGATCGACATCAAGTGCTTCTGCGAGTTCTCCTTGTGTAAGCTGAAGCGGCTCGATAAAGTCTTCTCGAAGAACCTCCCCGGGCGTTATAGGTCGCCGGTGTTGTGGTGTAGTCAAAGCGGTTTCCCCCGTGCGCTGATCCATCAGTGGTAGTCCTCGATCTGTACCCGTACTGCTTGCCCGTCCTCCCAAGAGAAGCAGATGCGGTACTGGTCGTTGATGCGAATGCTCCATTCACCCGCACGCGATCCTGAGAGCTGCTCTAAGCGGTTCCCGCGTGGTATCGCGAGGTCGCTCGGCTTGTGCGCCGCGTTAATGCGGTCCAAGAGCCGAGCGGCCTTATCGTGCAGTTCAGCTGGGAGCCGCCGACGCGCGGCTTGCGTATCGTCGCCGTCATAAATGTCGAGGGTTCCCTGGTCGCTGATCTGCACGGACTACGGTCTCTCCCTGTGATCCTATTGTAGCCTGTTGCGCAACAGGCGTCAAATATAGTATAGTCGAGGCGGGCGGCGATCCGCCTAATTCGAACAAGCGTTCGGGCCATTTGCCCGATACCTGAAAGGGTGCCAAAGTGAACAGCGATTCGGGGCACGGTCACGAGTACAAGATTTTCGTGAATGGTCGCGAGGCGATCATCAATAGCGACGTTGTGACGTACGCTCAGGTCGTGGCGCTTGCGCCGAATCTTCCACCGCCGGGTGATGGAGTGGAATACCAGGTTACTTACAGTGACGCGGGGGACCCAAAGGCCGGCGATCTGATCCCCGGTGAATCCGTGCGCATTAAGAATGGAACGCAGTTCGTTGTCGAGCCGGGTAATCGATCGTAGTCCGGATCTCGCACGACTCCGGGCGGATGACTACGAGATTCAGATTCATCCCTCAAACCATCTGCTGGTACGGAGCGTTCCTTACGTTACCTCGGAGCGTAACGTAGCATATGGAATGCTCGTCGTTCCAATCGCAGAACTCAATGATGGAGTCGTTGGCAGACCTCAAAACCACCAGGCCTACTTCGCTGGTGACTACCCTTGCGATAATGATGGCAAGCCTCTGTCGGTTCTTGGGCAAGCTAATCGTGGGAAATTTGAATTCGCCGGTGGTCTCGAGGCGCAGTACCATTTATCGTATAAATCGCCGAAGATTGACCCTACGCTCAATAGCTATCGCGACTATTACGACCTGG
>PMUE01000109.1 GCA_003167055.1 Vulcanimicrobiota bacterium
AGCGTAGGAACCGCGTGAGAGCCATTGCTTCGGCCCCCTTCGCCTTAGCTGCGGCATTGCTATTATGCATGCTGCCGCGTGGCCCAATACAGGCTGACACGGGCTCAAACCAAAGCCTTTCTGCTGCGGAGATTCTGGCTAAAGCTTCCAGTGCCGAGAGCGTATCCAGCGCACCGAACACAACCTCTGCTACCGAGTACACCATCTCGAAGAGTGGCGGCCTCACAGAGATTCAGACGGTCCTGGCGAAGGCCCCGAACCGTCTCCTTATTAAAGATCAGATCACGTGGATGCACGTCACACGATATCTCGGTTATGACGGCCAGAACGCCTGGGTTTCCTTTGAGCCTGCCGGCTCGGGACCCGCCGCCCCGTCGCTCCGCACGTATATCATCTCGGAAGCTGCGTACTACAATCGATCGTCAATGGTCAAGCAGCGTTGGCCAACGGAAACGACGCGCTTGTCAGACGTCACAGTTCAAGGGAAGACGTACTTCGCAATTTTGGAGCGCCCAAAAGAGGGGAGGCCCGACACCCTTCTTATTGACCAAACGACCTTTAGGATCGTGGGAGCGATATTTGATCCGGGGTACTACGACCTCTGCCTTCGCTTCTCTGAATCAAACGGAACTCGATATTGCGCGCTACAAGCGCATTTTCACGGCGATGAGCAGACGGGGTCGATAATGACACGGATTCTCGATGCGCACGCCGTCGAAGACATGCAGTTTCTCCACAGCGCCGACGAGACCGACGCGACCACGGACTGGATCGTGTCGCATGCGCGTGTCGCCGTTCGAGCGGGCGAGCGTCCCCAATCAGGCGCTCTTCAAGGCGTTGAACGAATGGGCCGTTACGATAACGGCCCCGAGACGACAGCAGATTGGGCGCTTATCACCAAACCGGCCACTGGGTTCTCCATCTTGCGGTCATATGGAAGCAAGACCGACAGCTCCCGCAAGATCGAAGTTTACGGATACGGTGGAGAGTCTGTCGGGCCTGACCCCGCGGCGTTCGACAAACGCGTTTTCGGCCTCGCGTACAACCGTTGCGAGCTGTACGCGGAGGCGTGCCACGTTAGCGTCGCTCGACTCCAAAATGCTCGACTCGACGGGAATCTCGTGTACACACTCAAGGTTACGTCTACCGATTCAGACGGGGGCTGGTATGTCGTATTCCTTGACCAATCCGACTTGCTTCCACTCGAAGTACTCTTTCCAAGCGGCACCACTATTCAGTACAGTGACTATCAACCCGGGGTGGACGGCACTCCGATACCCGGTACAATAAAGTATGGATTTCTCAAGACCTACGAAGTGATTTCCGGGATTGGTAACGGACCGTAGCTTTACACCCGGTGCTAAGAACGCGCGCTGGCATTGGCTTTCGAGGAGGCGCGCGTGCTAGTAAATCTCGGCGTAAATATCTCAAACATACGTGCTCAAGTCATGACCTTATTTGAAGATGACGGTGGCTGAGGCGACGAACCGGAGGACGGCCGTCGCGGGCGGCTGAATTATCCGGCTTGTGCGTTACAGTAGCGCTTTCGTTCTGCTCGCGCTCCTCACCGCGTGTACCGGTGGCGGCGGGTCGTCGAGCGCGCCAAACGCGCCAGGCGCAGGCAGCCCCCCGAATTACATCGGTACGTTTCCACTCACGTATTGGGGCGTGGTCGGCTCCTGTGGCAGCAGCGTACTTCCGACGGCAATAAATGTCACTGCCACGACGCAGGGGACGAGCAACGACGGCCTCGCGGTCACGCTCCTGACGGGCAACCTTATCGGCGGTTTATTCGATGGGATGCCGCTTACGAATACGAATCCACCCGGCCCAAGCGAGCAGTCCTACTATCCAACCGCCTACGTCCTAAACTCGAATGGTGTGTTTCAAATCAACGTCCTCTATGGTTACGCGCCCTTACCGAAGAGTCTTGAAGACCTTAATCTCGTGGTTGGCTTTTCAGGCATCGGAGGCGCCAACGTGCAGACGGGTACGTGCGAAGAAGGCGCCGAGCAGGCCTATATCCATAAGGCGTCTTGATCGAATGGCTAAAGAAAAGGGCGGCCCCGTCCATAAACTTCCGGCGGACCTCCGGAAAGCAATTGAAGCCGACTCGATTGCAAAGGGCGTGTGGGAAGACATTACACCGTTAGCCCGCAACGAGTGGATCTGCTGGGTTACCTCTGCGAAGCAAGACGTCACGCGAAAGCGCCGCATCACCGTTGGTCTGGATAAAATGCGTAAGGGCATGCGAAGGCCTTGCTGCTGGCCGGGTTGCCCCCATCGCTAGCTGGTCGCGAGGCGGGCCTGGGCGATGCCGGCATTCTTCTTCAAGCCCGCGACCAGCGGCGCGAAGTTCGCCTGGACCTCGCCAGCGATCTGCGGACCGGCTTTCGCTTCGGAGCCGGCATTAAACGGCGGCTGCGGATCGTACTCGAACATCAGCTGGAGCATACGAGCGTAGTCATCGCCACGTAGCTTTGCCGCCATCTGCAGACCGAAATCAAGACCCGCGGTTACCCCGGCGCCGGTGATTCGATTACGATCGACGACGACGCGTTCGGAAACCGGCGTGGCACCAAGCGTTGCAAGTAGGTCGTGCACAACCCAATGCGTGGTTGCGCGATATCCGCGTAGCAATCCGGCCCCACCGAGAATGAGCGCGCCGGTACAAACGCTCGTAACATACTCCGCACTCGGGCCGACGCGTTGCAGAAAGCCGACGACCTTCGGGTCATTCATAACCGAAAATGAGTCTGGACCGCCGCCCCCGCCAACGAACAGCACCGTCAGGCCACTCGCGATCTCATCAAACGCCGCGGTCGGCACGATCGGTACGCCCGTGTCGGTGAGCACGACCGTGCGATCTTTCCATACGAGCTGCACGTCGGTGTTCCCGAGCGCCGCGAAAATCAGTTGCGGCGCAATCATGTCGAGCGCGGTCATTCCCGGATAGATCACCATCGCGACGCGCTGGACGCCGTGCGGCGTCGCCTGCGAGCCCACCGAGTCGGCGGCGAACGCCCTTGTTGCCACCATTCCGGCGATGGCGCCGGTAAGCGCGGTGAATGTCGATCGCTTCATATCCGTCAACCCTCGGCCGTCAGCAGCGTGCACGGTAAACACGCGGCTCCTGCGCACTGTGACAGCAAAAGCTGGTTATCACGCCGGCGTAGGGAAGGACGGCTCAAAGAGCCCAGAATCGCCTCGCGGCAGTGACCCTCACCCTGCACAATGAGTCTGACGCGAGCGTTTGGGTCACCATGCACCAAGAGAGCAAAGAGCTTGGAACGAGAGTTCTCGAACCCGGACAAACGTGGGTCCGTGAGGTATGGACCAACGGTGGTGTCGCGAAAGTTCGCGCGCAATTCTGGTCTCCGCAAAATAAATGCCGGGGAGCGTTCTTCGAAGACCGCTACGACTATATCACCGGTAGAGTCACCCTAACGATTCTCAAACAGGGCAACTCCTACATCATGCGTAGGTAGAACGCTCTCGTTAGCGCGGAAGGTGCATAGAAAAGCACTTGACGGCCGCGGCACGCACGCGCGTTTCGATGGCCTCGCAAACCTCTAATGTCAGCGCAGCAACGCCAAGACGTCGCACCGCCTTCCCGTGAGCGCGTAGCCGCTGGACCATCGCGCGGCGACCGACATCGTCGGTGTTGCCGAGGCCCCACTGATCGCGCTGAAGGCCCGGATCGTTGTACAGGGCCTCGATGACCGCGGCCAGTCTATCTGCCGGGCCTTCCAAAGTTATCAAATGCGGCCACACCGCAAACTTGATCGTCCGATCGTCAACCATCATTATTCAGCACCCCTCACCTTATATAATCGGGTGAGAAAGCGCTCTGGTGAACGCGCCTTTGCTAACGAGTCGTAAGCGCTTTATTCAGCTTATGTAATGACTTTCTCCATTCGCACCACTTCGATGGCGCGGCCGCCGCCGAGCTGCACGTCGAGGCTTTCGCGCCGAGCGTACCCCCGAGCCTCATAGAATTGCACTCCGGTGAGCGTCGAAGCCATCTCGAGTCGCCGGAATCCGGCGGCCGCCGCAGCCTGCTCGCAGGCGTCGAGAATCAGCGTCCCAATGCCGCGTCGCGCCCACGACGGGTGTACGAAGAACGCACGGATCTTCGCAGCATCGCACGCCGGATCGAGAAACACATCGTCGTCCCGATGCCACTGATCGCCGCCAAAGAGCGTCTTACGCCGGCTCCAACCGCCGCAACCCACGAGGTTCGCGGGCTGCGTCGCATCGGCCGGAATCTCGGCCGCAAAATACGTTCCGTCATCGATCAGCGCCGTGTCGACGCCATACACCCCGCTGATGGCGGCATCAATCTGGTCGGCGGAATAATCCCCCGTCTGCAACCCTCGAACCGACGCTTCGATGAGGCGCTGCAGTTCCTCGACGTCTCCTCGTCTCGCCGGACGAGTCCTAATCGTGGTGGAAATAGAACAAGTTCCCGTCCAGATCGCTTACGGTGAATTGCCGTAGTCCCCAAGGCTTCTTTTCCAGCGGCTCGACGATGTTGGCGCCCGAAGACTGCAGTTCGCGGTACGACGCATCGATGTCATGGGCGAACACCCAGTGCACCGCAGGTTCGAACGGTGGCTGCCTCTTCCGAAAGAATATCGCCACACCGGCGCGTGATACGGCCCCAATTTCTTTGCCGGGATAGAGCCAGCCGATCTCAAAGCCGAGTGTGTCTCGGTAATACTGTTGTGCGCGTTCGACGTCAGCAACCGGCAACTCCGGAACCGGATGGCTGAACGAGCTCAGTTTCGCATCTGTGCCCATCGATATCTCCATCACCCGCCCACCGGAGGTTGCCAAAGTTCGATTTTGTTCCCTTCCGGATCTAACACCCAGGCGAACGTTCCGTACTCCGACTCGTCAATTTTCTCGAGAACGTTGCAACCCTCGGCCTTGAGCGCCGCGATGAGGCCGTGTAGATCGTCGACGCGGTAGTTGACCATGAACGCAGCTGGACTTGGCGCGAAATCGTCTTCATCGGCTGGGGCGATGCGCCAGGCAGTCATGCCGCCGGTGGGCTGCCCTTCCGCATCGCTCCAAGCAAACGCCGCCCCGCCCCATTCCTGGACGTCAATTCCCAAGTGGCGCTTGTACCACGCCTGTAAGGCCGGTGCGTCCTTTGCTTTGAAGAAAATTCCCCCGATTCCGGTAACTCGCTTCACATGCATCTCCTTCTCTGTGCCAGGGTGTAGCGATGCCCGCAGAAGAATACCTCTGCGTGGGCGACTGGTACCGTAAGACGACCTGGACGGGCGATGACGCAAAGGATTTCTTTGCGCAGCTTGCGCACTCGCAAGCCGAGATTCAGCGCGCGCAATATCTCAAGGTTCAAGCGCTTACGCTCAAAGACGTAAAGCAATACAGCGCGGCACTCGAGTTAGCCGATCTGGCACTCGAAAAATACCCCCACGCCGACACGGCGCAGTTTCGCAAATTGCGGGCGGAGTGCCTGTGGGCTTTAGGCCTTCGCGAGCAATCACTGGAAGCATACCGCTCTGCGTTCGAAGCGCAACGTGAACAGCGAAACATCCTTTGCAACGTCGCCCTTGCTTTCGCAGAGGCCTTTCATGATGCTGACGACGGCGCGCACCGCCGAGAGCTCCTCGACCTTCTGCGGGAAGAGATCGCCCAACCGGAATCGTTTGGTCCGATGCTGGAGCTACGATACGCGCTGATGTTTGCGCGGCTTCTCTCGGGCCTTGGAGACGTCAACGCTGCCGCAAAATGGGCCGAACGAGCGCTCTCCGCGCAGCGCGCTGAAATGGCGGCACTCCGGCATCACCGACGCGTCGGTTGGGCAAGTAGCGTTGACGAACGGACCGAGATCTGGTTGCGACAGCTGTCCGGTGGTGACGCTTAGCGCCGCGCGGTAGCGGCGGTGTAGCGCGTTCGCATCGCACGCGCTCCGTCGCCGAGGGCGCGCAATTTTGCATAGGCGACCTCGCGCGACATCGGGGCCATGCCGCAATTCGTTGTAGGCGAAATTGCTTCCGGTGGCAGATACTCGAGCGCCGTTTCGATCGTTCGTATGACGTCTTCGGGCCGTTCGATCTCGTCGGAGGCGACGTCGATGCAGCCGACCGCGACAGATTTCGTCTTGAGATGCGCGAGCACGTGCGGCGGAACGCGCGACCCGGCGAGTTCGATCGCAACCTGGTCGACGTTACTGCGCGCCAGCATCGGAAGCACGATGTCGTATTGATCCCACTTCTCACCGAGTGAATGCTTCCAATCGAGGTTCGCCTGAATCCCGTAGCCATAGCAGACGTGGACAGCCGTCTTGCACGGCACATCGCGAATGCACGCGTTGAGGGCGTCGATACCCCACTCGTTGACCTCCTCGAAGAACACATTAAACGCGGGTTCGTCGAGCTGAACGACATCGACCCCGAGCGCGCAGAGATCGAGAATCTCGTCGTGGATGATGTCGGCAAAGGCAAACGCGAGATCGCGACGCGAACCGTAGTGGCCATCGAAGAGCGTATCCACGATCGTCATTGGTCCCGGTATTGTAATCTTGAGCGTACGATCGGTCACGCTGCGGGCGAAGCGAACCTCGCCGGCGTGCACGCTGGTCGGGCGGCTAATCGGGGAGACGACACTCGGACAATCGGCTTCATAGCGATCGCCGCGGATTCCGCGCCGCACCTTCTTGGAAAAATCGATGCCTTCGACGCCGGCGACGAATCCATGGACGAAGTGTTGCCGGGATTGTTCGCCATCGGTCACGACGTCGATCCCGGCGTGCTCCTCTTCGAAGAGCGCGACTCGCGTCGCGTCGCGCATCGCTTCGGCGAGCGCGTCCCCGCTCTGGCGCCATTGCGGCCAAAGGCGTTCCGTCTCGGCGAGCCACGGTGGCTTCGGCAGACTGCCGGCGATCGTCGTAGGAAAAAGCATTGTCTTAGGAGGGTACTGCTACGGGCTGTCGCCTCCTCCGCCCTCGCGGAGGAAGAGCGTTTTGCGCATGCCAAATTGAACGGCACAATGCCGCGCCGATTTCTTGGTCTAGCGCTCCTTGCGCTGTCCGCTTGCAGACTCGACGTGACACAGACGATCGATGTGACGCAGCAAGGTCGCGAGGTCATCACCTACCGCGAGACTTTCGATGACGAAGCGTTCAGTGCGACGACGCAACTCGGCGGCGCCGCTGCGTTCGGTTTCGATGCGGCTAAGCAGGATGGCTGGAACGTCAGCGGCTCGAGTGGCCCGAATGAACATACCTTCCTCTTCGAGCGTACGTTCGCAGGACAAGACGTCGAAGCCGATCTTACGCAGCTTGCCGGAGACAGCGCCGCAGCGACGCCGGGTGACGCGTTTTTCTTAGGTCCGACGGCATTCATTGGTCTGCCTATCACGGCTTCAGCCACAAATCCAGAGGCCGTTCTGATTCCGGCGCTCTTACGACCGTCGGAAACGGTGACGAAGGCTGGGCGAGACGATCCAGCGTTCCAACTCGCAAACGCGCGGGTCAATGCCGCCGCGGTAAACACGGTCGTCCATGTCCTCATCGAACTCCACGACGCAACGGGCATTCATCGCATCGAACCCGGCTTTGCGGCGGATACGACATTCTCGCCGTCGTCCGGCGCGACGCTGCAGGTCGGACGTCCATGGAAGATCTCGAGCCTTCTCGCTTTTTGGCGTGCAGTCGGGCCGTATGGCGTGTTTGATTACGTGCACCACGCGCCGCCGCTTTGCAAGGCCGACCCTGAGTATCGTAAGGCGTGGATGTTCGGCGTGGGGGTCTACGCCAACGGCGCGCGCATGCCCGAACAGCTGATGACCAGCGCCGGAACCCTCGCGGAGGATTGGCTGGCAAAGCATCCGGTGAAGTGCCCGTAGAAATAGAAATCTGCTGTGATTGAACACCAGGTCGAGATCGTCACGCCGGACGGCGTGATGGATACGTTCGTGACACATCCCGAGCGCGACGGACCGTTTGCGGTGATCTTCTTCTATATGGATGCGCCCGGTATTCGCGAGGAGCTGCGCGACATGGCTCGCCGGCTCGCGACTGCCGGCTACGCCGTCGTGCTGCCGAACCTCTACTATCGCGCTGGGACCGGGACGACGTTCGATCAGACCGAACTACGCAAGGAAGGACCCGAGCGCGAGCGGATGTGGCAGCTGATGTACAGCATCAACAACGCCCTCGTCATGGACGACACGCGCGCGCTCTTGGCATTTATCGACGAGCAGCCGTACGCGCGCGCGGATCGCATCGGCTGCGTCGGCTACTGCATGAGCGGCCAATACGTCTTCACCGCCGCTGCGGAGTTCCCGGCTCGCATCAGGGCGATGGCATCGCTCTACGGCGTCGGCCTCGTGACCGACCGGCCTGATAGTCCGCACTTACGAGCGAACCGCATCACCGCGGAAATGTATTTCGGATGCGCCGAAGTCGATAGCTATGCGCCGCCCGCGGTCGTCATCGCGCTTCAACGAGCGCTCCTTGCCACAAATGCAGTATTCGAGGTCGAACTGTATCCCGGCACCGAGCACGGATTCGCGTTTCCCAAACGTCCGGTCTACGATAAGGCGGCGGCCGAACGGCACTGGGAGCGCCTATTCGCGCTTTTTCATCGCCGTCTTGGCTAGCCAAGCATTGATATCAGTAACCTCGGCGTCACTGATCTCATGGGCAATCGGGTACGTGTGCGTTTCCAATCTCGCGCCGCTACTCTCGCGTAAATATTTAGCGCTGCGCGTGACGAGCTCGGACGGAATTACGCGATCGAAGGACCCGTGACCGTAAAATAACGGAACGCCGGCAAGACGATCCTTTGTCATCGGCAGGTCCGTGTCAAAAGGAAGAGCCCCGCTCAAAAGAATCGCACCCGCGTAGCGCGCCGGCTCGTCTAAAATCAACGCGCTTGCCATAGCCATGCCGGCGCTAAATCCCAAGAGGTACACGTCCTGCGGCTCCGCGCGCCCGTTCGCGAGCGAGTCTAGCCACGTTTGAAACCACGTGAGCGACGCGCGCAGGCTTTCACCGATATAGCGCCCGGGCGTGCGGCTTTCGCTCCAGGTATATCCGCCCTCATCCGTCGGCAACGGCGCGCGCACCGACGCGACGGCAATGCTTGAATCGATCGCCGCGGCCAATGCGAAGAGATCGTTCTCGTCTGCGCCCCGCCCGTGGAGCAAAATGAGAAGCGGCGGGCGTTGCGCCTGCGCGCCCTGCGCCTTGCGCCAGCGGACGGTCGGAGCATTTGCTTCTAACGACACACTGTCGAAATTTACTACCGATAGCGCATGCCCTTGCGCTCCCTGGATACTGTCGGTAAGGGCGAAGCCGTACCCTAGGCTTGATGAACAGACGCACATTTACGTCGCTCGCGTTGAGCGCACCGCTGGCGGCGATCGTCCTCGGCGAGGCACAGGCTGCAGCAGATCCGCTCCCTTCGTGGAACGCCGGCCCAGCCAAGACCGCGATCCTGAACTTCGTTCGTGCGGCAACCGACGCGAGTAGCGCCAACTTTGTCCGGCCCGACGCTCGCATTGCAACCTTCGATCAAGATGGAACGCTGTGGGTCGAACATCCGATCTACTCGCAAGTGGACTTTGCGTTGGATCGGGTTGTCGAACTCGCGCCGCAGCATCCCGAGTGGAAAACGACCGAGCCCTTCAAGTCGGTGCTTGCCGGCGATAAAGCTGCGATGGCGAAGTTCTCGATGAAAGATCTCGAGGCCATCGCCGGCGCGACGCAGGTCGGCATGACCACCGACGCGTTTACACCGCTTGCGGCCGCGTGGCTCGCAAAGGCAACGGATCCGCGCTGGCACCGCCCTTACACCGACCTCATCTACCAGCCGATGCTCGAAGTCATGCAGTATCTGCGCGCCAACGGCTTCAAGACCTTCATCGTCTCCGGGGGCGGCGTCGATTTCGTCCGCGTTTTTTCCGAGCGTGTCTATGGCATTCCGCCCGAGCAGGTCATCGGCAGCAGCGGCAAGCTGGCCTTCGAGTTCCGCGACGGCACGCCCGTGCTCATGAAGTTGCCCGAACTTGTCGTCAACAACGACAAGGCNNGGTAGCGGCGCGCGCTTTATGGGCCTGGTGCATCAAACGGACGCCGTGCGCAAATGGGCCTACGACCGCAATTCCGCTGTTGGTCGACTCGATAAGGCTCTGGACGCCGCGGTTGCGGACAAATGGACGCTAGCGGACATGAAACGGGACTGGAAGGTCATTTTCCCGTTCGAGCAAGAATAAAAAATTAGAAAATCGCGATGGCCGTCATATTGATCTTGGAGAAGGACGACTGTCTGTGAAACGGCCAATCATTGTCGCGGTTGTTGCCGCATTGAGCGGGACGACGGTGGGGCTTGCGCAGACTCAGGAAGG
>PMUE01000159.1 GCA_003167055.1 Vulcanimicrobiota bacterium
GCCAAGCGGCCGGGGCCGCGTTCATCGCGCGGCTCGCGCAACGTAAAGACGATCGCGATACGCCCTCCGGTCCCGCTGTTGCGCAGGCGCAGATCGCCGCGTTTCGCGATTGGGAGCAGTACAGCGGTGAGCGATTTAGCGAGCTCAAGAATGTTCGGCAACCGGCGCTCGTGGTCAATGGAGTGTTTGACAACATGATTCCGGTTGGGA
Organism: Vulcanimicrobiota bacterium; assembly: GCA_003167055.1. Classification (GTDB taxonomy): domain Bacteria; phylum Vulcanimicrobiota; class Vulcanimicrobiia; order Vulcanimicrobiales; family Vulcanimicrobiaceae; genus Aquilonibacter; species Aquilonibacter stordalenmirensis. Next base: position 211 of record PMUE01000159.1, read on the forward strand.
ATTCGTATTGGCTCAGCGCGAATCTTCCGAATGCGGTGTTGGTCACGTATCCGGACGCGGGGCATGGGGCGTTGTTTCAGTTTCACGACGCGTTCGCGCGACAAGCGGGAGAATTTCTCTCCTCGGATTCCGCCTGGGCGCCATACTAATGCATTGGGACACGTTCGTTACTGCCGGGATCCCGATCGCGACGCGCGACCGGCCTCCGGGCGTGCAAGAGACCGTGTTCCAAGCGACGGCGGCGACGCTGATCTACGGCAACAAGGACGCGGTCCTCGTCGATACCTTCATGACGACGTGGCAGGCCAACGCGTTAGCTGATTGGGTCGAGTCAAAGCGCAAGAATCTCGCAACGATCTACATCACGCACGGTCACGGAGACCATTGGTTTGGGATTGCGACGCTTCTCGAACGATTCCCCAACGCGAAAGCCGTAGCCACAACGGGCACGATTGAAGCGGCGCGGCAGAATGCCGACCCGGAGGTGCTCGCTACCGTGTGGAAGGCGTCGTTCCCCAATCAAATTCCCGACAATTTGGTGCTGCCGCAAGCGTTGACGGGGAATGTCATCGACCTCGAAGGCGATGAGCTCGTTCCCGTCGAGCTCGGACACACCGACACCGACAATACAACGTGCTTATATGTTCCTTCGATCGGACTCGTCGTCGCCGGTGACGCGGCCTACAACGATGTTCATCTGTACCTTGCCCAGTCGGATGCGAAAAAGCGGCTCGAATGGATTGCGGCGCTCAACACGATCGAGGCGCTCAGACCGCGCGCGGTGGTGGCGTCACATAAGCGGCCGGGTAACGACGACAAGCCGGCGATTATCGAGGAGACGCGGCAGTACATCCGCGATTTCGACCGGCTCGTGGAAGCGACGAGCACGACGCAAGAGCTGTACGATAAAATGCTGGCGCTCTATCCGCACCGGGTCAATCCCAGCTGGGCTCTGTGGAGTTCGGCGCGTTCTGCAAAGCCGTAAAGCGGGTGTCGGCGCCGGCTTTGAAGACGACGTAGGCGCGTTTCCAGGGCTGGTCGCCGACGAGTTGCCACGTGTGCCCCGAACCCGTGGTATCTTCCGCCACGAGAACATCGCCGGGATGGATCGTAAACGTCTCGCCGCCTTTGGTGGCAAATTCGAGCGTGCCCGTTAGCGTAATGACGTACTGGTGCGTCGGGGCGTTATGCCAATCGAACGACGCGTGCGGCGCCGTTTCTTTGAAGAGAATTGAGTCCGCGCCGACCAGCGCTCCATCGCTGATGCTGCCGCGCTCAACGTGCGAATCACCGTCCGAACCGGTATAGATGCGATAGGCTTTGATCATGCTGTAACTCCGGGACGAGGGACGACAAGGGGGCGTCGCTAGGCTCGGGAACTAGTCCCCATGTTTACGCGCGATGAACTGCGGAACATTCCGCTGTTCTCCCGGCTTGACGACAAAACTCTCGACTTCTTGACGCGAACGAGCGCCGATATTCGGCTGCTCTCGGGCGAATACGTGGTGTACGAGGGTGAGACGCACCGCGCGGTCTTCGCGGCGGTCGAAGGTAGCATCCAGGTCACAAAGTTCGTGGACGGCGCCGAGCGTGTGATCGGGGTTCGCCCCGCTGGGGAAGTGTTCGGCGAGGTTCCGGTGATCCTGGACACCCCGTTTCTGGTGAGTTTTCGCGCGGCAGAACCGGCTCGCGTCATGCGCATCAACCTTCGCGAGTTTCGCGTACTCTCGGAATTAGCGCCGGACATCTTCAACTTTGTGAAGACCGCGGCGATGGATCGGGTCGAAGGCCTGGAAGAGATCGCTGCCGAGACGACGGCACCGGCGCTTACCGTGATCGCCCGCCAATCGGACGGTCTTGGTTACGAACTGCGCACGTTCTTGGAGCGCAATTCGGTCGAATTCGACTGGGTCGACGCCGACGACCCGACGGCGAAACCGATCGTGCGTTTGCGCGACGGATCGCTGCTCAACGATCCGTCGATTCGCGACTTGGCCATTACGATCGGATTGCCGGTGTCCCCGCGCGACACCACCTATGACGTTGCGATTATCGGCGGTGGACCGGCCGGCCTCGCCGCCGCGGTCTACGGTGCGTCCGAAGGTCTGTCCACCATTTTGATCGAGCAGGAAGCGCCGGGCGGACAGGCCGGCACGTCGTCGCGCATTGAGAACTACCTCGGCTTTCCGTTCGGCATCTCGGGCGATCAACTCGCGAGCCGCGCGCTGCAGCAGGCGAACCGAATGGGCGCCGAGATCATCGTCACGCGCACCGCGCAGCGGATCGATCCGGACTCGCACGCGATCACCCTCGACGGCGGCGAGGTCGTGTGCGCGAAGACGATCGTGCTCGCGATGGGCGTGTCATGGCGCCGGTTGGACGTTCCGTCGCTCGATCGTTTGCGCGGGCGCGGGATTTACTACGGCGTTGCGCCCGACGAAGCGCGCTACGTCCAAGGCAACGACGTCTACATCATCGGCGGCGGAAACTCGGCGGGGCAAGCGGCGGTCAACTTTGCGAACTTCGCGAGTTCGGTGACGATTTTAGTGCGCGGCGATTCGCTCGCGAGCAGCATGTCGCACTATCTGATCGAGCAGCTCAAGACGAAGTCGAACGTCGTCGTCCAAACGAATGCCGAAATCGTCGACGCGCACGGCAACGATACGCTCGAAGCCATCACCATTGCGGACCGCGCGAAGAGCAAGACGGTGACGACGCCGGCGGCTGCGGCCTTCATCTTGATCGGGGCCGACGCGGAGACCGCGTGGCTGCCGCAAGCCGTCGAGCGCGAAGCGCGCGGCTACATCCTTACCGGCCACGACGCGCGAACCGAGGGCTGGCCGCTGAGCCGCGATCCCTACTTGCTCGAAACGAGCGTTCCCGGAATCTTCGCGGCCGGCGACGTGCGCGCGAACTCGATCAAACGCGTAGCCGCCGGCGTGGGAGAAGGCAGCATGGCGATCGCCT
>PMUE01000094.1 GCA_003167055.1 Vulcanimicrobiota bacterium
AGGCAGCATGGCGATCGCCTTCGTGCATCAGTATTTAGCAACGAGCGCGGTCGTCGCGAAAACGAACTAGCGTGCGGACCGGAGTATTCACGCGATCACTCTTGGCACTCTGCGGAACCCTGGTCCTATTGGCCGCAACGTCTGCGCCTGGGATTTCTCCGCCGCCAGGTTCGTACAAAGCCATTGACGTGCGCTCAAAGTCTGCGCCGGCATTTGGTCGTCAGCATGAGCATGAGATTCTAGATGTGCTACAGTCGGTGAAGCCCAGCGACCGAAGCAAACTTCGCTATACGATTGCCTTCTTGAGCCCGCAGCGGCCGAAAATCTTTATCATCTTTGTCTTCGACCCGGACATGGGACAACGGAACCGTGGCTTATCGCAGTACTACCCGATATTAAATCTGCCTAGCGCGGCGAACTACGATCCGAGCACAAACACGATCGTCCCCCAACCACCCTAGTCCGTTGTTTGACCCACTTCGATGAGGTAGCCATCGGGATCGCGGATGTAACAGCGAATCTCGCCCGCGTCTTTGTGGACCTTGGGTTCGGTGAGGAAGTGCGCGCCGCGCGATTTCCACAGCTTATAGCATTCGTGGATGTCGGCAACGCGGAAGTTCAGCGCAATGCTGAGGTGATCCGGGTCGTGAGGCGGCGCTGCGGTTACGGTCGGCTTGTCGTCAGTTGGGCCACCGCCCCGAGCGATCAGCAGCCAGGTATTGGCGAGACGTAGCGTAGCAGGATCGTCGTCGTCGATCACGTGCGCGCCGAAAACGTGCTTGTAATACTCGCGCGAGCGTTTGACATCTTTCACGATGAGCAGCACCGTGACGATAAAGCGCATCGGAGAAAGTATCTTCGATCAAAGACAAAAACGATTCCACAGGCAGCGTCGGTCCCTCGACTTCGCTTCGCTACGCTCGGGATGACAAGGGGCACGCTCGCGCCCCTGTGGAGTTAGCAGCCGCGTAGTTTGAGGTTCACACTCAGGTCGTAGATAGCGCGGTGGTCGATCACCGTTTGCTGGTAGTCGAGATTCGTATTCGCAAGCTGATCCTGAAGATACGCGATGATCGAATTGTCGGCGTCGCACGTACCCCACTGCGGAATCGTCAGCGTTGGGAAGTCGCTGCCGTTAGCTTGCGCTTGGAGCTGCGCAGCGCGAGCTTGCAGCGCCGCGACGCGATCGGGCGAAACGCCGGGTTGGAGCAGTTGATACTCGACTTCCAAGATCGCTTGGCGCGTATTGGCATTTTGTGCAAGCGTTTGCGCGCCGGCGGCGGCGGGCACCGTCAGCGCGAGTGCGAGCGCGAAAAGAGCAAGCTGTTTCATGATGCTCCTATACCCACTTTGGACTTGTGTGACCTGGCCATTCTCGGCTTGGGCCGCGGACGCGTATAGAACGGCCGATGCGCGACGCCGCATTCGACCGGTATCGTCACGAACGAGATCGGATAGGTCTCCGTTCGTCCACCCGCATCCTGGACTTGCACGGTTTGGCTGCTGGGCACGCTGCTGAATTCCGTGAAGTAATTATGGTCGCTAGGAGGGAGAGTAGCGTTGACCTCCGGTGCCGGACTGTAGGTTACCGTGAAGGGCCCGCGGTCGCCGCGCTCGACGATGCCGAGTAGCCCCTCGGCATATCCGCAGGCTGTCTCGAATTGCGTGTCAGGGACCGACCACGTCGTGGTCGGAATGACGCGCGCGAGATCGAGGTTGCCGCTGTCATCGAGGTAGAGCATATACTCGCCGCCTTTGGCGGAATGCACTGCCCATAACGCGTCGTCGCCGCTCGGGATCGGTGCGAGCAGCGGCATCGGCGACGCAGGCACGCTTTCGACCAGTCCCAGTGCCTGGTAGTCTTGCTCGGCGTAGTCGAGCCGGTCGGCTGCGCCGCCGGTCGGAGAGAAGGCGTCGATTCCCCACGGTTCCGGACTGGGGAACGATCCCGACGTCGGCGGAAGGTCCAACAGCGTGTTGAGGTTGGAGCCGGGTGTTGCCGGCATGCTTTCGATGTCGGCGGCGGTATAGACGCTGAACGCCGCATAGGCCGTGCCCGCGCCGTCGACGGCAGCGCCATAGCCGGAAGCCTCGCTGTTGAGTTGCGACGTCGATGGCGTGACGTTACCGCTAGTGGTCGTGACGACGTATGCGCCGTACCCGGCATAGGAGTTGACGAGGATTCCGTCGCCGCTTCCGCTGTTGAGCGGTGCGACAAACGGCTCGTAGTCGTAGTAATCGCCGTTGAGAAACGCGTTGGCAATGGGCGATGTGTTCACCGACGCGGTGCAGGCCGTCGCCGGAAAAAATCCGGCATAGCTGTAGCCGGGGTCCTCTGACGGAATGATTGCGACATGATTACGGTGACGCGCTCCGCAGGCATCGGCGCAATCGTCGGAGTCGTACCCGACGTACCAGATGTTGTTGGCTGCGTCGACCGCCACCGAGGTGACATCGAGGTAATCGCCGTCTGGTGATGACGTTACAGGCGCGATGGTGGCGACCGGCGCCGCGCCGGAGGCCGCGTTCGCAACCGACGGCCAGCAATCAAGGGTGCCATAGTCGGTATCGGCAAGCCAGACCGTGCCGCTCGAATCGAGCGCGAAGGCGCCCGGGTTTCCTAAATTGGCGTTGAACGTGCCGCTGCTGACGACGGTTTGCGTCGACGGATCGAAGGCGCCGATGTAGCTGCCGCCGTCGCCGTCGGTCGCGATATACACAAGCTGGCCACTGGCGCTGCGCACGAGCTGGCCGACGTCGACCGACGAGTCGCTCGGACCGAGCGGCCATGTCAGTCGGGTACTCGAGAGCACGACGTTGGCCGGTGAAGGCGCAGGCGACACCATCTGCGTTGCGGTGGAGATCGTGAACGTATCGACGATGTGATCGTTGGGGTCCGGCGTGGTGAGGCCGGTGTAACCGAACTGCACGTTGTTGAGATCGGCCGCGCAATCGATCGACACTGATGGCGATCCGCCGCTGAAGCTGGTCATGCGCTTACGCGCGGAGCTGCTGTTGCTACTGCACTGCGAGGTGAGGATCAGACCGATCGCACCGTCGGCCGGCGACACCGTCACCACGATTGGATCGGCGAAGACGATGGTCGGATCGCTGGCGATCGCATTGCCGGATGAGTCGTAGGCGGTGATGCCGAGCGGCCAACTGGCCGACGGCGTACCGGCGGGAAAGACTTGCGTGTTCGGCGTGTTGCCCGGATCGGGACTCGGCACGCTGATCACGACCCGGTACACGACACCGTTGAGCGTGAACGACAGCGGCGTCGCATTTGGATTGGGAGTGCCGCCGACCGTGATTTGGCCGGTCTCGAATTCGGAGAGTGGCACCGCATTGGCGTTCGGACTTGCGGTGGCAAACGCGCCGATGTAGAAGATGTCATTCCCAACCGGTGCAACCACGGTGAGCGTACACTCGTACCCGCCGGCGCTTGCGACTGCGCACGGGCTGGGCGTCGCGACCGGGAAGATCTGCATGTTGACGGGGTTGGGTGACTCGGTGGAGGTCGCCAGCACCGCCAGCACACCAAACGATTGCGTCCCCGATGAAATATAGAACGGCTTGCGCGACGAGGACTGTTTATTTGCCGGTGGCACATACAGCGCGATCGGCATCTTCGTTGTGTTTTGCCCTTGCGTGCCGCCGTTCGAACCGCCAGCGTTAGGCACCATGCTTGAACCACCGCCGCCGCCGCATGCAGCAACGAGCAGTGCAAGTGCAAAAAGTGATCCAGTGAGCAGGGTACGCATTGGTTACCTCACAGGTGGTTTGATGGTGCGCCGCCCGTGGAGCGGCCGGTGGTTGATCCCGCAGTAGAAGGCTGATTGCGGGTTGCTCATGGTGTAGTTTTCGGTTCGGCCGGCCGCGCTCACCGTTACGGTGAAGGGCGCGCCGCCGCTGTTGAACCAATAGTTGTGCACGTCGCCGGCAAGTGCGTTGCCCGAGGCGCCGGTTCCGAACGTGACGGTAAAGGGTTCGCTATCGCCGCGTTCGAGAATGGTGAGCAGTCCGCTTACGTTGCAGTCGGCCGGGGGCATCGTACTCGGGACGCTCCATGTCGTCGTCGGAATAACACGTGCAAGATCCAGAGTTTGGTTGGCATCTTGATAGAGAAGATACTCGGCGCCCTTGGCGCTGTAGGCGTTGCTCTCCATCTCGCCGGCATCCGGAATCCCGGCGAGAATAGGCATCGGCGACGCCGGGACGTTCTCGACTAATCCGAGCGCAACATAGTCGTTGTCGAGATACATCAATCGATCGGCGGCCGTGTTGGTTGGCGAAAACGCCGCGAGCGAGAACGGCTCGGTTTGATAGTCGCCGCCGCTCTGCGAGGTCGGTGGAAGCGTAAGCAGTCGCGCGAGCATCGTTCCGCCGGATGCCATCGACTCAACGTCGCCGCCCTCATCGACAAATGTGGCGTACGTCGTTCCCGACCCGTCGACCGCGGCGCCGGTCCCCGCCGGGCCGCCGAGCACGGCGCTAATGACGCTTACCGATGCCGGGCTGCCGGTCGGGACGACGTAGAGACCATTGCTACCCGTCTCTCCGTCGCTCACCACCGCCATGCCGTTCGCGTAGGGCGCAACCTGGGGCTCATAGTCGTCGCTGTCGCCTTGCAGCAGAGTATTCGCCATTGCGGTCCCGGGAGCTGAACTGCATCCCGACGGCGCGGCGAAGTCGCCGGCAAAGACGTCGCGATAGTACTCGCTGTCTTCGTTGTTATCAACCCCGACGTACCACACGTTGCTCGCGCCGTCGACGGTGATCGCGACAAGTTCCAACTGATCCTCAGCCGGGTTGTACGCCTGGAGCCCCGCGGGTGCCGGCGTCGGACCGGCCATCGCGCTCGCCACCGAGTTGAAGCAATCGATATTCCCGTTGTCGACGATCCATAGTGCGCCACCAGTCGGAGCGATGGCAAATCCGATGATGGAGCTCACGCCGTTCAACGTCGACGGCTGCGGGACGCTAAGTTGCGGCGAGGGTGTGAACGTGCCGATGTAGTTGCCCTCGCCTCCCTGAACGAGATAGACAAACGGGCCGCTCGGGCTGCGCTGCAAGTAGGTGCCACCGTCGATATCAAACGAGCCGGACCCGACCGTCCAGGTGAGGATGTTGCTCGCGAGCTTCACCGTCGCGGGCGACGGCGTGGGATTTCCTTGTTGCGTCGACGATGCGATGGTGTAGGTATCGACGACATGATCGTTGGGATCGGGCGTCGTCGTACCGTCATAGGCGAAGTCGACGTGATTGAGATCGGCGGCACAGCCGATTGCAACCGCCGCGCCACCACCGCTGCTGCACGTCGCACCGCTGAGCGAAAGACTGATGCCTTCACCGGCGGGCGACACCGTAATGGCGATCGGATTAGCGAACGTATCGGTGACGTTGGTGAGAATCGGCGAGTTGCTCGAGTCGTAGGCGGTCACGCCGAGCGGCAACGGTGATGCCGCGACACCGGCCGGAAAGAGTTGTGTATTCGATCCCGCCGGATCGGCGCTGGGCACGGTGATCACCACCGAGTACACGACACCGTCGAGCGTAAAGGTGAGCGGCGTCGCGCCGGGCGCGGGGCTTGCACTGACCACAATCCCGGTCGCGATGTATTCCGAGAGCGGTACGGCGTGCGCGTTCGGACTTGCGGTAGCAAAGGCCGCCACGAAGAAATTGTCGGTGCCGATCGGCGCGCTGACGGTGAGCGTGCAGGTGTAGCCGCCGCCGCTCGCTGCAGCGCACGGGCTCGGCGTCGCAACCGGATAGATCGTGAGATTCGTCGGTGACGGCGTTTCGGTTGAGGTCGCCAGGACCGCCAGTGCGCCGAGTGACTGCGTACCCGGCGAAACGTAGAACGGCCGGCGCGATGCTTGCCGACTTGGCGGCGGGATGTTCAGCACGATCGTCGCGTTGGCGGTTTTCGTCGCTGGAGGCTGATTCGCACTACCTGGATTTGCGGCGTTCGGGAGCACACTGGATTTGCCGCCGCCACCGCACGCCGCAACCAGCACCGCAAGGGCGAAAAGCGAACCGGTGAGCAACGTGCGCATGGTTCCTCCCTAGGTGTGGCGGTGCGTGCTAAGTCTCCGATGTGCGAGCCCGCAGGTCACGCTGCTGGGCGTGGATGTTACGTTAAAGGTTTCTTGACGGCCGTGTGCGTCAGTGACGGTTGCGCTAAACGAAACCGTTCCGGAAGCCGAGAGCCAGAAGTCGTGATCGGCGCCTGGCAGCTGCGTCGCGGTAACGCCGCTTGCCGGCGGGATGTTAACCGTAAATGGACCGCTATCGCCGCGCTCGAGAATCGTGAGCAGTGCTGCCGAACTGCACGCGCTATTGAGCGAGAGGTTCGGCACCCACCACGTTTTCGTCGGCAGCACGCGAACGATGTTGAGATTTTCGTTCGCGTCCATGTCGAGTACATAGGGTGCGCCCTTGCTGCTATATGCGGCGTCTTGCACCCATACGGAATTCGGTATCGAGACGAGAATTGGCAACGGCGTGCTTGCGACACCTTCGATGAGCCCGAGCGCCCAATAGTCTTGATCGACGTACATTGCGCGATCAGCAGCGGCGCCAGTGGGCGAGAACACTGAGAGCACCGACGGTAACGGACTTGGGAGGCTTCCACTTGGCACGGGCGGCAGCGACAGCAATGAATTGAACGTGTCGGCCCCGGAGGTTAGCGTCTGGACGCTGTCGGGCGCTGCAGTGACTGCAGCATAAGCGGTACCGGCGCCGTCGACGGCGAGCGAAGTACCTAGTGCTGCGGTCGTGAAGTTCGCCGCGGGCGAAATCGGTGAGGTGCTGCCGGTGTTCATCTCCCACACACCGTTATAGTGTACCGGGCCCAGCAGATAGTCGGATTCGGTGAGCACCGCAACACCGCCGATCGGATTCACTGCGAGCCGCGGATAATAGTCGCCGTAGGCATCGGTGAGCGTAAACTGTGCAACCGGTGTGCCCGGATTCGCGCAGTCCGAGGACGTGAAGTACCCGGCGAAATCCGGCGGCGCAGGCGGTCCTCCACCCATATAATCGGAGTCCCACCCCGCGTACCATAGGTTGCCGCGGCTGTCGAATCCGATCGACGTAACCTCAAGGTGACTACCATCTCACGATTCGGTTGGGAATACGTTGCTTAACGCCGGGGTGGTAGCGGTAATTGACGTGAAGCACTCGAGTTTTCCCGACGTATCAGCCACCCAATAGCTGCCGTCGGGCGCGAGGGCCGCGTCATTGAAGAGATTGCTATCGGTAAGCGTTTGTTGCACGCCGGCGGTCTCGGTCGCGGGATCGAAGGTTCCGCTGACCCATTCGTTCGCGGGAGATTCCAAATAGGCGAGATAAAAGAACTGGCCGCTACTCATCCGTCGCAAGAACGTGTAGCTACTGAGCAGTGTGTTACTCGTGAGCGGCCACGATTGAATGTTGCCGGCGATCACGTAGTTCGCGGGCGACGGTGTCGGGTTGGGCGCGGTCGACGAAAAGACGACGTAATTGTCGATGAGGTGATCGTTAGCGTCGGGACGCGGCGTGCCGTCGTAGGACACTTGCACGTTGCCGAGATCGCCCGCGCAGTTGAGCGTCGCAACGGCGCCCGACGCGCAGCTACCGCACGCGGAGCTCGACGTGAGTGAAAGCGTGAGGCCATCGGCCGCCGGCGACGCTTGGATGACGATCGGATTGTAATACGGCGTCGTCGGATCGCTCATCACGAGGTTGCCGCTCACGTCGTACGCGGTGACCGCAAGCGGTGCC
>PMUE01000092.1 GCA_003167055.1 Vulcanimicrobiota bacterium
GGGCAGCAACGCGCGTAGCGCGCTGTCGTCGAGCAAGACGGGATCGCTCTGAAGGTAGCTCATCTCGACGAACTCGCGCATGATTGGATCGAAGAGTCCGATGAGGCGCAACATGACGACGTTGGCAACCATCAACTGCGGCTTGCGGCCCACGTGGGCGAACACCTTACTTGCAAACTCGCGCTGCGTGATCGTGCCTGAGCCGGCGAAGTTCCACGCCTTGCCGTAGGCGCGATCCTCGCGGGCCAGCGCGAGCGCAACCGGTCCGATGTCGTCGACGAAGACATATTGGTGCGGCCTATCGATCGGACCGATGACATTCGCGCGGCGGTTCTTGACCGCCGCAACGAAGATGTCGCCGACTAAACTCTTCTTGGGGTCGTTGCCGTAGAAGTCCGGGACGCGCAGGATCGTCGCTTGGATGCGGCCGGCGGCATGCGCGTCGAGCACGAGATCCTCTTGCTCTTTGCGCATCTTGCCTTTATACGTGTCCGGATTGCGCGGATGTGATTCGTCGACGGTCGCCGCCTGTGGATGACCGTACGAATAGATCGTTGCGAGCAGCACGATGCGCCGCACGCCGGCCGCAATCGCGCCGTCCAGGGTCGCGCGCATGAGCTTGGGATGCAGCTCGAAGTGGTCGTAGGGAACGCCGACCAGATAGAAGATCGTGTCGATGCCGGCCGCAGCCGCTTGTACCGAGGCTGGGTCGTCCGGATTCCAGACCGCGATCTCGGCGAGCGGCCGTTGTCCGAACTCGGCCTCCAGCGACGCGCGGTCGCGTCCGACGACGCGGTAGCGCTCTCCCGCCGCTTCGAGTGCCGCAGCGATGCTTGCACCGGTCGAACCGGATGCGCCGAACAGTGCGAACGTGCTCATACTTGAGTCGTAACACATCGTCGCCGAAAATGTTTCACCGCAAGTGTCGCGAAAACGCCCTTTTAGCTATGTCCTCGAAAATCACCGCACCGCGCGGCACACAAGACATCCTTCCGCCGATCTCTCGCGACTGGCTGGACTTGGAATTCCGTATCCACTGGCTCGCCGGACGCTTCGGGTACAGCGAAATCCGCACGCCGATGTTCGAAGCGACGGAGTTGTTCGAGCGCGGCGTCGGCGAGACGACGGACATCGTTGAAAAAGAGATGTACACCTTCGTCGACAAGGGCGACCGCAAGATGACGTTGCGCCCTGAGTGGACGGCGCCGGTCATGCGCGCGGCGATCGAGCACAACCTCTTTGCACAGGGGCCGCAGCGCTTGTATTATGTCGGTCCGATTTTTCGCTACGAGCGGCCGCAGAAAGGCCGCTACCGCCAGGCGCATCAGTTCGGCGTCGAGTGCACCGGCTATCGCGGGCCGGACGCGGATTTCGAAGTCATCTCGCTTGCGTGGGAACTCGTGCGCGGCTATGGGCTGACCGATGCGCAGCTGCGGCTGAACACGATCGGCGATGAAGAATGCCGCCCGCGCTATCGCGAGGCGCTGATCGCGCATTTTCTTCCGCATTTGGCCGAGCTCTCGCCCGATTCGCAGCGCCGTCTCGAGCGCAATCCGCTACGCGTGCTCGACAGCAAAGACGAACGTGATATCGCGCTGGTGCGGACCGCGCCGACGTTCGAGTCGGTTTTATGCGACGCATGCCGCGAGCATTTCGATGCGCTGCGTGCGTATCTCGACGCGGCGCAAATTCCGTACGTGGTGGATCCGTCGATCGTGCGCGGTCTCGACTACTATACGCGTACCGTGTTCGAAATCACGTCGAGCGTGCTCGGCGCGCAGTCGACGGTGTGCGGTGGCGGCCGCTACGACGGCTTGGTGCGCTCGCTCGGTGGCCCCGACGTTCCCGCAGTCGGATTCGCGCTCGGCCTCGAGCGCTTCCTTATGATGTACAACGCGATGTACCCCAACCGCGAGCTGCGGCGTTTCGGCGTGCAGGCGATTGCTTTGGGCGCGCAGGCGCGTGCGATGCTGGTACCGCTTGTCGACGTGCTGCGCCGCACCATCGCGCAACCGGTGTTCATGGACTACGAGGATCGCAAGCTGCTCGCGCACTTGAAGATCGCCGACCGGAACAACGCCCGTTTTGCGCTGATCCTCGGCAGCGACGAGATTGCCGCGGGCGAGCTCGTGCTGCGGGACCTCGAGACGCGGAACGATCGGCGGGTGACGCTTGGCGCGGCGGCAGACGTTGCGGGCGCCCTTGCCGAAATGGCGCCTTAATGGCCTACGAAGAGGAATCCGAAACGATCCATTCGCTGCTCGACATCATGCACGAGCACGATCTCGACCGGATCAAGGTCAAGGTTGGGGATGCGGTCTACGAATTGGTCCGGCGGGAGGCCGGCGCTACGATCGTTACGGCCGCCCCGGCTGCCGGCCCGGCGCCCGCAGCGCCTGCGGACGGCGCGAATGTGCCTGCTCCGCCCAACGTCAAACGTGTAACCGCCCCGCTCACCGGCGTGTTTTATCGCTCGTCGTCGCCGGACGCGGAGCCGTTCGTCAACATCGGCGATCGCATCGACGCCGGTTCCGTGCTGTGCATTTTGGAAGCGATGAAACTCTTCAATGAGATTCAGAGCGACTACGCCGGCGTTATTATGCGGATCATTCCGGAAAACGGCGAGCTGGTTTCGCAAGGGGACGAACTGTTCTGGATCGCACCATGACCGATTATAAAGCGCAGCGCGGCATCGACGCGTTGCTGGAAGATCGCGCGGTATTGCGCGATATGACACAGTACAAAAAAGCTGTCGAAGCAATCGTCGATGTGGTCGTGACCGCGCTGCGCAACGGCAAGCGCATCTATTGGTTTGGCAACGGCGGGAGCGCCGCCGAAGCCCAGCACATGGCGGCAGAGTTGTCAGGACGTTACTTACGCGAACGTCCCGGTCTCAATAGCGAGGCACTCTCGGTGAATACCTCGACGCTGACCTGTGTTGGGAACGACTATGGTTACGACTACGTCTTCGCGCGTCAAGTCGAGGCGTTCGTGCAACCGGGCGACGTGCTGATCGGCATGACCACCAGCGGCACATCGCGCAACATCGTGCTCGCGCTCGAAGCGGCAAAGAAGAAAGGCGCCATCACCGTCGCCTTCACCGGCAACGGCGGCGGAGCGGTGATGGAGCACAGCAATTTCGCGCTTGTGGGGCCCGACGGCTACGCCGCAATCGTGCAAGAAGTGCATCAAGTGATGGCTCACATCGTCTGCGATCTCGTCGAACAGCGGTTGATTTTCGAGGACCACATCGCGTGAGCGCGACGCTGCTAACGAGCGACGCGCGAGCGCTGGTCGAACGTATGCGCGGGCGCTCGATCCTCGTTGTCGGCGATCTGATGATCGACGAGTGGATCTGGGGGACTGTCACGCGGATTTCGCCCGAAGCGCCGGTGCCGGTCGTTGCCGTTACCGATCACTCGTTCACGTTGGGCGGCGCCGGCAACGTGGCGAACAATTTGGTCGCGCTTGGCGCGCGGGTCGAATTCGTCGGCACCGTTGGCGACGACACATTTGCCTCGGACGTGCGTCGCATGCTGCGCGAGGAATCGGTCGACGACCGCGGCGTGTTGACCGTGAGCGATCGGCCAACCACGCGCAAGACGCGCATTGTCGCGCACAACCAACAGGTCGTGCGCGCGGATTGGGAAGAGGCGGCGCCGCTGTCGGCCGGCGATCGCGCGCAGCTGGTCGGCTATGTACACGAGCGTGCCGCGGCATGTGATGCGGTGATCCTCAGTGATTACGCGAAGGGACTCCTGAGCAACGAAGTCGTGCAGGCAGCGCGTGCATGCGCCCTCGTGCTCGCCGATCCGAAACCGCAGAACCTCGACATGTTTTCCGGAGTCACCTGTGTTGCCCCCAACGAACATGAGGCGGCGACGGCAAGCGGAATTTCCATCACCGACGACACGTCGCTGGTTCGCGCTGGTCGTGCGCTGCTCGAGCGGCTCAAGTGCAAGTACGTGGTCATCACGCGTGGAGAGCACGGCATGTCGCTCTTTGGTTCACAGGGCGAGCGTTTCGACATTCCGTCGGTTGCGCGTAAGGTCTACGACGTGTCGGGCGCGGGCGATACGGTGATTGCCGTGCTGTCCCTCGCGCTCGCCGGCGGTGCGAACATCGAGAGCGCGATGCAACTGGCGAATTTCGCCGCGGGCGCGGTGGTCGAGAAGCTCGGTACCGCAACGGCGAGCGGCGACGAGATTCTCGCGCTGATCGAACATGGCGGTGCATAGGAGGCCGCGGGGATGTGTTCACCTGTGCTGTTTGGCGCGCCGCCGCGTGGCGGCAAGGATCGACGAGCGTGGAATGACCGCGTCATTTGAGCGAGGAGAGACGCCGACGACAGACGGC
>PMUE01000346.1 GCA_003167055.1 Vulcanimicrobiota bacterium
GATCGCATCGCGACGCACATCCTTGCTTTTGAAGGCGACAGCCGCGTGCAGTTCTTCGAAGGCAACTATCAAGAGTACGAAGCCGACAAGATCAAACGCCTCGGCGAAGAGGCCGCGCGACCAAAACGCATTCGCTACCGCCCGCTAAGCCTGAACTAAGACAAGGTGTAGAGGTACCAGTGGGGCGCACCTTTGCGCGCGCCGCGATCGAAGTACACGACGGCGGTGCGTCCATCAGTGGTTTCAAACTCGAACCAGTGTTTCTTGACGTAGGTATCACCGCGGTCGTCTTTGGTTGAACGCCAGCTTCTGCGCAGCTCGCGTACTTCGAGCCGCTCGCCGTCATAGGTGAACGCCGCCGGCAGCGACGGCTCACCCTGCGCAAGGGCTGCGACCTCGAGCGCGCCTTCCGGCGTGATCGGCTTGCCGACGAAGCCCATGTCGTTAGGGGTCAGGTCTTTCGTGACGCGTGTGCGGAGCCGGAGTTTTTAGTGGCAACGGGCGCAAGTGGAGCGCCGCCACCTTCTTCCCAATGCTGGTAATCTGCTGCTCGTACTCTTGCATCAACATCGCCTGCGCGTCGGTCGGCCCGGAATATGACGTCGCGAGGATGTGCCGCAGGTACGCGATCTGATCGATGACCTTGGCCGGTTCACGGTAGCCCGCGTTCTGCGAGCCGTTGCCGTTGCGCAGTTCATCCGCGAGCGCAGCGGCCTTCCGACCGTGATTCTTTAACTGCGCGAGCCATGCTTCGCCACGCTCTTGATCCACGGCAAGGCGCGCGAGTGCGTCATATTGCGCGCGCAGGTCGGAAATCGTGGCGTCGCTCTGCGGATCAAGCCGTACGCGCAGCGGAACGCTCAGCGTGGCGCCGCGCGCGTGCAGCCGGACCGTGTACGATCCCGGAAGCACTTCGGGCCCGTCGACCTCGAGCGGATAGAACACATAGAAGGGGCGCGGATCTTGCCGGGTGTGCGGCCAGTTCGGCGGATCGACCGTGAGATCCCAAACGACGCGGTTGACGCCCGCATCCGCCGTGCCGTCGAGGTGCCGCACCACGCTGCCTTGCGCGTTGAGAATTTCGACCGTCACCTTCTCTTTCGGTGGCGCTTTCTTTCCCTTCGGGACCTTTGCTTTCGGATGTGGTTTCAGGTAATACGAGATCACGGCGCCGTAGGGCTTGTTGTCGGCGACAAATGCATTCTGCCCAAGGTCGTAGTACGGGCGCGAGGTGTAGCGCCACGCGTCAGCCGGCAAAAACAGCGCTACTTGGCTCTGCACGGCACGCGCCAGGTCTTCCAACGGGGCAAGGTCATCCAAGATTGCAAAGCCGCGGCCGTGCGTGCCGGCGATCAAGTCGTTCGCATCGGGTTGAATCTGCAGATCGAAGACCGGCACGTGATTCATTCCCAAGCGAAAGTCTTGCCAGTGCGCGCCGCGATCGAACGAAACCCACAGGCCGTCTTCGGTACCCGCAAAGAGCAACGTCGTCGCGCGCGGATCTTCGCGGACGACATACGCCCACAGCGGTAGCCCGCGATCGATTCGCATCCAGGTCGACCCGCTGTCGCGCGTCGTAAAGATGTAGGGACGCGTGTCGCCCAAGCGGTGCGCGTCGAAGGTCACGTACGTCACGCCCGGATCGGTCTTCGAGGTTTCGATCGAGGCGACGATCGCATGTGCCGGGACGCCAGCAATGTTTTTACCGACATCGCTCCAGGAGGCGCCGTTATCGTGGGTTACGTCAACGTGACCGTCGTCCGTACCGGCCCAAATGACGCCCGCCGACGAACCCTCGGCGATCGCATAGATCGTGCAATACGTTTCCGCGTTCGTATTGTCGTGCGAGATCGGGCCGCCGCTGCGCAAAAGCCATGACGGATCGCAAGGCTGAGTCAGATCCGGGCTGATGACGTCCCACGATTGTCCGCCGCTATACGACCGGAAGAGCACGTTGCCGCCATAGAGGATTTCGCGCGGATTGTAGCGCGATATCAAGAGCGGCGCGCTCCAGTTGAAGCGATATTTCGACGATCCGGCACCGCTGCCGAACGTGATCATGGGCTGCGGCCCGATTAAGCGTGCTTCGCCGTTGAGAAGATTGCGCCGCGTGAGGTCACCGAAGTGCGTATCCTCGTAGATGATGGTGCTGTCGCGCGGATCGGGCCACGCGTACTGCCCATCACCCCAATCCGAGATGTTTCGCCACGAACCGTTTGAGACGCCGCTGTCGTTCCACAGCGTGTTCGGCCCCCACCACACTTCGTGATCCTGCATGCCGCCCATCACGTGATATGGAACGTCGCGATCGTAACCGACGCGATAGATCTGCCCAAACGGCACCGTGTTGACGAACGACCAGGTCTTGCCGTCGTTATTGCTCAGGTCAAAACCCATGTCGCTGCCAAGCAAGACGCGATCGCGATTCTTCGGGTCGATCCAGAGGTCGTGATTGTCACCGCCCGCCTCAACGCCGTGAAACTTCTTGCCGCCATTGGTGGAGCGTTGCAAGCCGCCGGAGATGTTCCACACGATGTTGGGACGGTCCGGATCGACGCGCACCTGGCTAAAGTAGAACGGCCGAAAGACGAGGTCGGGATCCTTATTGATCAGCCGCCACTGTAAGCCGCCGTCGTCCGAGCGATACAACACGCCCTTGCGGGTTGGGACGATCGCATACACAACGTTTGGATGATGGGCGCTAATCGAGAGCCCGACGCGATTGATGATGCCGCCCGGCAAACCATCACGGCGCGCGGGGTCGGTCAATTTCGTCCACGTCACGCCGCCGTCGGTCG
>PMUE01000108.1 GCA_003167055.1 Vulcanimicrobiota bacterium
GAAACCTACGGCACCGTCGACGAGTGTTCGAGCGCGATCGGCATCGCGCGCAGCGGTCTGCGGCCGCTGCTCGAGACACATCCGCGAGCCGCGCGGCTCGACGCGTGGCTGGCGTGGGCCCAAGACGCGCTCTTCAATCTCGGAAGCGATCTTGCAACGCTGCCCAAGGATCGCTGGGAAGGCATGCCGCTGATCGCGCATGAGGACGTCGTGGCGCTCGAGCGCGCAATCGACGAAGCGCAACGCCATTTGGCGCCGCTCAACAACTTCATCCTTCCCGGCGGGTCGCTGCCGGGCGCGCATTTACATCTGGCACGAACGATCTGCCGCCGCGCCGAACGGCTGCTCCTTACGCTGCGTGAAGATGACGAGGGCGTTTCAAAGGAAACGCAGCAGTACTTGAATCGGCTGTCGGATGCGTTGTTCGTTTGGTCGCGCTGGATCAATGCGGACTTAAACGAGCCCGAGTATCTTTGGAACGCTAGCTCCGCTCCTCCCTCACCACTCTAGCCCTCGAGCATACGAAAGCGCAGTAGCGCGGCTATCGTCACCGCGTCATCGATGCGGCCGTCGACGGCGGCGCGATACGCATCGTCGATCGCGATGCGCTCGCCCACGATGGCCTCGACGTGCTCTTGCGCCGATTCGACGCTGCGCAGATCGCGGGCGAGAAAGAGTGTCACGGGATGTTCCACGATCGACGGGATCTCGTGCACGTGGCCGAGCGGTGTCCATAGCTGCGCTTCGAGGCCGAGTTCCTCACGCAATTCGCGCTGCGCGCAGGCAAGTGCGGTTTCACCTTCGCCGGCGCCGCCTTTGACGATTTCAAGCACCGCTGCATCCGCCGCAAAACGCGGTTGACGCGCCAGCACAAAGTCGTCACCATCGACGACTAATACGCCGGACGCGCGTCCGGTCGCGATCAACACGTGTTCGCCGGCAGCACCGGTGGGATGAATGACGTCGTGGACTTCGACAACGACCCACGGATTACGGTACGCCTCGCGCACGGCGAGGCGTCGATACCTGCTGGGGGGACGCATGGGGCCTCCTTGCGAACGTGCGCGGAATGTCCTTTGCCTCCGAACTGTTCGCGACGACCAACGTCGACAAGCTGCGCGCGCTCGCGAAACAGAAGATTCTCAAACGGGCGCTGACGGCAAAGGACCTCGTCGCCATTGGCCTCGGGACGATGATCGGCGGCGGTATCTTCACCACCATCGGCATCGGTGTTGTCGGCGCCGGACCGGCGGTGATCGTCTCGTATCTGCTCGCCGGGCTCACCTCGTTCTTCGCTGCGTTGTGTTACGCAGAACTCGGCGCGATGGTGCCGGTCGCCGGCAGCGCGTACACCTACGCGTATGCGACGATGGGGAAGCTGTTTGCGTGGATCATCGGTTTCGCGCTGATCTTCGAATACGGCATCAGCGCAGCGCCGGTTGCCCAGCAGTTCTCCGCCGCGATACAAGATGTGCTCAAAAACATCGGGCTCGTCTTACCCGCGTGGGCGCAGACGTCGAATTTGCACCTCACCGGTCCGTGGTGGTCACCGGCGAGTTGGGACCTGGCCCACTCGCAGTGCGACATCGTTGGTGGGCTATTCGTGATCGCGCTCTCGGTCTTACTCTCGATCGGCATTCGCGAGACGGCGACCACCAACAATATCTTCGTCGTGCTCAAGATCGGTGCGCTGATCGTCTTCATCGCGTTTGGAATCGTGCTGTTCCATCCGGAGCACTTCTTGAATTTTGCGCCGCACGGCATCGGCGTGCTGCGCCCGTTCGGCGGCATGGCCGATTACTCGTCGTCGGCGCAACCCTATGGAATCGTGGCCGTCGGTGCGTTCGTGTTCTTCAGCTACATCGGCTTCGATACGGCGACGACCACCGCGGAAGAATGCAAAGAGCCCCAGCGCGACGTTCCGCTCGGCGTGATGGGCGCGCTTGCGATCGGCACGATCCTGTACTGCGCAACCGCGGTCGTCCTGATCGGCGCGGTTCCGTGGAACAAGGTTCCGACCAAAGACCCGCTAGTCTATGCGCTCGCGCCGTTACACATGCCGTGGGTGAGCGCGATTATCACCATCGGCGTGCTCGCCGGTACGACCAGTGTCGCGCTCAGCTCGCTGCTCGGGCAAACGCGCATCTTCTACGTCATGGCGCGCGACAAGATGCTGCCGCCGGCGGTGGCGAAGATCAACCCGCGCTTCAAGACCCCCGTCCGCACCACGATGATCACCGGTGTCGCGGTCGCGCTGCTCACGCTGATCGTCCCCCTCACCGACTTGCTCAACCTGGTCAACATCGGAACGCTGATCGCGTTCACGGTCGTCTGTGCCGGGGTGCTCTATCTGCGAAAGCGCAAGCCCGACCTGCCCCGCAGTTTCCGCGTTCCCTTCGTCCCGCTCTTCCCGATCTTGGGGATCGTGATGTCGTTGTTCCTCGCGATTTTCGGCCTCTCGGCCCGGACGTGGACCTGGTTTGTGATCGCGCTGCTGGTCGGCTTGGTCTTTTTCTTCAGCTACGGGTTCCGTCGCTCGAAGCCCGACGAGATCGAGCCGGTCGTCGAACCCGACGGCATCGCCGACCAATTCGTTTAGCTACGGTAAACCTGGCGTAGCGGAAACACGGTCGAGGGTTAACCTTTCGTAAGCCCCTTTGTTATCCACGCGAAAAGAGTTCGCAAGAAGCCGATTATCGCTATGGGTGTGATTCAGCGTAATAACAGAGGTGCTACTATGGCTACCCTATTTTCACGGGCCGCGAATCGCACGTTCTCCCTCGCCCACTTGCGCGCCCACGCTACGCAGCTCTATGTGGTGCTCGCGTGGCTCCATCTTCCCGCGGCCGCCGCGATCGCGATCGCATCGGGTAACTCGTGGCTAGCGCCCGTGCTGACCCTGTGGGCCGCTGCTACAATCGCCACCATCAGCGCCAAGCTCATGAACGATGGAATCGCCTTGCGTTCGATCGTCGCCGTGGCGCTCACCATGGGACCCATCATGTTTGGTGTCGCCGGCTTCGGTAACTGGAGCCTCGACTCGTCGCTCTACTTCTACGCGATCTTCGCGATGCT
>PMUE01000155.1 GCA_003167055.1 Vulcanimicrobiota bacterium
TGGCGTTTGCTTCGGCGTGAGTTGCTCGCTGGCAGTGACCGTTGACGATGATGCAACCGGCTTCCGAGCAGTGCGCGACGCCACGCGGCGCACCGTTGTAGCCGGTGGTCAGGATGCGATGATCGCGCACCAGCACGGCGCCGACCGAGGCGCGCGGACAGGTCGCACGCGTTGCTACCGTGTGGGCGATTTCCATGAAGTACTCGTCCCAACCGGGCCGCGGGCTCATGCGTTGTGCACGCGTACCGCGGCTGGAACCGAGGTAAGACTGCCGAACATCCGATCGCCCGCGTCGCCCAGTCCCGGAACGATGTAGGCGTGGTCGTTGAGACCGGCATCGAGCGCGGCGGCAAAGATGGATACCTGTGGATGCGCAGCGGCAATCCGCGCGACACCTTCGGGTGCGGCAATGACGCATACGAACGTCAGCCGGCGCGCTCCGCGCTCAACGAGTGCATCGAGGGCTGCGACGCCGGAGTTGCCCGTTGCCAGCATCGGATCCAGCACGAACACGTGACGGTCTTCGAGTTCGGGCGGAACGTTCGCGTAATACGGAACCGCGCGCAGCGACTGCGGATCGCGATAAAAGCCCAAGTGCGCAACGACCGCATCGTCGATGACGTCGAGAAATCCGGGTAATAGCCCAAGGCCGGCGCGCAGTACCGGCGCGACTACCGGACGCGTCGCAATACGACGCGCTGTCGTCTCGATCAACGGCGTGACGATCGTCTCGTCGCGCATCGGCAGCGTGCGCGTCGCTTCGTATGCAAGAAACGCGCCAAGCTCTTCGATCAGCGCGCGAAAGACGGGTGTCGGAGTTGAGCGATCGCGCAGTCGCGCAAGGCGATCGGCGACAGCTGGATGGTCGACAATGTGGAGGCTTTGGCTCCCGGGCATGCAAGTCCGGTTTGTTATGCGTGCGCGCGATACCTGGGTACTCGTGGCGACGATCGTCGGTTCCAGTCTTGCGTTCATCGACGGCGCGGTGGTTTCGCTCGCGCTTCCGGAAATCCAAAGCGAATTTCATGCCGGCGCCAGCGATGTAGCCTGGATCGTTGAGCTGTATACATTGGTGCTTGGCTCGCTGATGCTGCTCGGTGGCGCGCTCGGCGATCGATACGGGCGCAAGCGAGTTTTTATCGCGGGACTCGCGCTCTTCGCGCTTGGCTCGATCGGCTGCGCGTTCGCGTGGTCGATTCCCTCAATACTCACCGCGCGCACGCTCCAAGCCGTTGGCGGCATGCTCTTCGTTCCCGCTAGTCTTGCAATCCTCGGCGACCATTTTTCGGGTGACGCACGCGGGCGCGCGATTGCAGCGTGGTCCGCCTTCGGCTCGTTGACCTCGCTGCTTGGGCCGGCGCTGGGCGGCGTCCTCATCGATGCATTCGGATGGCGCTCCGTCTTTTGGATCAACGTACCGCTCGCGGCGTTTGTGATTGTTGTGGCGATGCGTCACATCAGCGAAAGCCGCGACGACCAGGCGCCAAAGGAGCTCGATTGGTTTGGGGCGGCGCTGGGAACGGCCGGCCTCGGCGCACTGACGTACGGGCTGATTCTTTCGAGCACCGCCGGCTGGCGCACGTTCGCGGTCGATGCCTCGATGCTCGCCGGCGCCGCACTGCTCGTAGTGTTCGTCTATCACGAGCACCACACGCGTAATCCGCTCGTGCCGACCGACATCTTTCGCTCGCGCACGTTTGCGGTAATCAATCTCTCGACGCTTTTTTTGTACGGCGCGTTGAGCGCGGCGCTCTACGAGCTACCGTTTGTGATGATTCAATCCCACGGCTATTCCGCGCTGCAAGCGGCGCTCGGTATGTTGCCGTTTGGCATCTGCATCATCGTACTCGCGCGCTTCTCGCCGGGGTTTGCTAAACGATTCGGCGTGCGCAACGTGCTCACCGTCGGGCCGGCGATCGTCGCGGTCGGATTCGTGCTGCTCGCCCTTCTCGCAGCGATGCCGTCGTACTGGGCCTCGTTCTTCCCGGGTCTTTTCGTTGCCGGCCTCGGGATGGGCATCACGGTCGCGCCACTTACCACCACGGTGATCAATGCAGCCGATCCGCGCCACGTCGGCGTTGCGTCGGGCATCAACAACGCCGTCTCGCGCCTCGCCGGATTGCTCGCGATCGCCGCGTTAACGATCGTGGTCACGAGCCTCTACTGGGCCTCGATGCAACGCTCGCTCGACGCGATGCACGCCACGCCGTCGACACGGGCGGCTGCAACGGCGCAGCGCGACCTTTTAGGCGGCGCGCACTTTAAGAATCCGGCGCTGCAGCGCGATTCAATCGTCGCCTTTGAAGCGGGATTTAGCGGCGTGGCGCTCGCGTCTGCACTCTTCGCTGCGCTTGCCGCGCTCGCCGACCGGTTCGGTATCGACGAAACGAGGCTCCGGACCGACTAGCCGGCGCGCTCCTGCGCGTTCGCTTCGACCGTCCCGTGCACGGCCTCGCGCTTCCAGCGCACGGTCGGCATGATCTGGTCCCGATCGATCCGAGCACGATAGGTTTGCGCGCTCGAGATCATCGCCGCCACGATCTCATCGCCGAGTAGCACCGGCTCGAGACCGAGTGAAATCAGATTGTTGTTGAGCGAGCTATAGAAGTGCGCTTCACGCTCGACGCGCGGGTTTTCGACGTGTTCGATTTGCACCACGAGCCCAAGTTTTGCGCCGACACGCTGGACTAGACGCGCCAAACTCAGCACGCTGAACGTCTGCGTGAACTGGTTGAACACGCGGAATGTTCCCGGCTGCGGCGGCGACTCCACCGCGAGTCCCACGCAGCGCGCCGTGTCGGTAATATTGAGAAACGCCCGCGTCTGGCCGCCGCGTCCGTACACGGTGAGCGGATGATCGAGTGCAGCTTGGACGCAGAACCGGTTGAGCGCACTTCCGAAGATCCCATCGTAGTCAAAACGGTTGATGAGCTCCGGATCCAGCGCTGTCTCTTCGGTGTGCAGGCCGTACACGACGCCTTGATTCAAATCGGTCGCGCACAACCCCCAGACGCGGCACGCAAAGTAAATCTGATCGCTATCAGCGACTTTCGTGAGATGATAGAACGAGCCAATCTGTTTGGGAAACGGGAGCGTGTCGCGCCGGCCCTTGTGCTCGATCGTGATGAAGCCTTCTTCGATCTCGATATTGGGCGTACCGTACTCGCCCATCGTCCCAAGCTTGACCAAGTGCGCATCGGGCGCGTGTTCACGCATCGCCCAGAGCACGTTGAGATTGCCCAGCGTGTTGTTGATCATCGTCCGCGCTGCGTGGTCGCGATCGATCATCGAATATGGCGCGCTGCGCTGCTGACCAAAGTTGACGATGGCATCGGGTTGCGTTGCAATGATCGCGTCGCACAGCGCGACGTAATCGGTCGCGTCGGCCTCGAAGAATCGGATCGCGCGTCCGCTGACATGCTCCCACGCGCGCAGGCGCTCCGGCATCGAACGAATCGGCGTCAACGTGGAGAGGCCGAGCTCACTGTCCCAACGGCGCCGCGCCAAACTATCGAGGATGGCGATGTCGTGACCGCGCGCCGAGAGGTGAAGGGCACTTGCCCAACCGCAATAGCCATCGCCGCCAATGATCAGGACGCGCATAGTATCGACTTCAACCTTTCCCCGAACGACGTGAGATTATGTACTCTTGCCGCCGACAGCGCCGCCGCGCTGTAGGACGGCCAACGCGCCGGATCGATCACCATTGAGATCGCGCGCGCAAGCGCAGCTTCGTCACCGCGCGGCGCGCACAAGCCCGCGTCGCCGACCCACTCCGGGATGCCGCCGACAGCATAAGCAACGGCGGGACGGCCGCGTGCCTGGGCTTCCGCACCGAGCAAGCCGTAGGGTTCGGGCCAGAGCGACGGCAGGACAACAGCATGCACGTCGTCGATGGCGCGGAGCAGCGCGTCGCCGTCGCACCACCCGAGCACGTCGAATCGTACGTTGAGACGCGCGGCCAGCTGCGCGCACTGCCCGAGCTCCGACGTCGCGCGACCTGCGACGCGGAGCGCCGGACGGTTTTCGGGCGCGATCCGCCCGATCGCTCGTACCAGTGAACGCAGACCTTTTGAGGGCACGATGCGCCCCGCGAACAACAGGCTGCGCTGCGCCGGCGGCGGTGCGATACGTTCGGCAACACTCCCGTCGGCGACGGGCGGCGGCAAGACGTGGATCCGCTCGGCGGCGACGCCGTTGCGCTCGCACGACCGCGCCATGTACTCCGATGACACGACGAACGCGTCGCAGTTGCGCGTCGCCACTGCCGTGCGTTCGCGGGCGCGAAGGCGCTTGAGCGTACGCGGCCGCGGTCCGAACACGCAGCCGTGCAGCAGCGAATTCACAAGACAAGCGCCACCCATCGCCGATTCACACGGGTGCGAAAAACTGGGGAACAGGCGATCGCCGTTCGGGCAGAAGACTCGATGATCGCGCACGTGCACGACGCATCGCCGTGCGCGCCGCGCCGCGTCCAGGACAGCCGAATCAAAGACGTTGGAGCACAGCACCGTGTCGATATCGTCGTCGCGGATCTCGCGGGCTATTTCATCGGCCGCGGCGCTTGACGGTTCGGCGTTCTCGTCGCCCCACGGAACGGCCCGCGCCGGTACGCCGAAGCGTTCGGGATCGGTCACTCGCCGCGCCAGCACACGGACGCGCATTCCGGCACGCTCTAATGCGGGAAGGTAGCGCTCCATGGCCGATTCGGAGCCGCCCTCCGCACCGACAATATCGCAGAGGACGAGCAGACGTGACCCATCCATTCACGTCCATTTTGAGACGCGATAGCTGACGGAATCCTGTGAATCAGGTTAGCTGTGAGCCTGCTTGCTTACGGAACGTCGAAACGCGAGGTGAGTTCGCGCACGCGTCCGTGCAGTTGCTCGACCTTCGTTTGGCTTTCGATATCGCCGAGCCCGTCGACCATGATGCGCGCAACTTCCCGGCACTCGTTGACGCCGAGTCCGCGCGCGCTAATGGCCGGCGTACCGATACGGATGCCACTTGCGACCATCGGTTTTTGCTGATCGTAGGGGATCGCGTTTTTGTTCACGGTGATACCGATGCGATCGAGATATGCCTCAACCGCTTTGCCGGTCAGGCCTTTGACTGAAACGTCGACGAGCATCAGATGCGTGTCGGTGCC
>PMUE01000277.1 GCA_003167055.1 Vulcanimicrobiota bacterium
CGCGATCTCGATGACGACCGGCGGCGGCGCGTGGGACAACGCCAAGAAGTACATCGAAGACGGACATCTCGGCGGCAAAGGCTCGATCGCACATCAGGCTGCTGTCACCGGCGACACCGTCGGCGATCCGTATAAAGACACCGCCGGCCCAGCGATCAATCCGATGATCAAGGTGCTCAACATCGTCGCGCTCTTGCTCGTCGGTTTCCTAGTACATTAACAGGATCAACGCTTCGCGTTGATCTGTGGCGTTCGGTGCGCTGCCGCGCACCGATCCGCGGTCTGGTATGCGAGTACCCTCATTGGGTACTCGCTTTTTTACCAAAGGCTGCCGTCGGCGACCAAGATATAGAGAATCGGGCCGAGGCCCCAGACGATGCTCACGATGAACCAGATGACTTTCTTGCCGCCCGACATGTCGGTGCGTCCGGCCAAATTGATCCACATCAAGATCATCGCAATCGGGTGCAGAATGATCGAGAGCAGAATTTCGAGTACGAGTTTCATCTTCTTACCTTATTCTGCCACCGGCATTTCGGCAACCGAGCTCTCTTCCAGCGCCGCCGTGCGATCGACGGGTCCGCGGACGTCGTCGCTCGGACTCGTCGCTCTCCACGCCACCGCTGCGGCAACCACCAGCATCGCGCCGGCGAGGTACCACGCCACCTGCGGTGCACGCCAGGTATGCAGCGAGCTGATCGAATAGGCAAACGTCGCGGTGAAAATCGTCGGACCGAGGAGCGTACCCACACTGCGCAACATACTGATTGCCCCCTGCAACTCACCCTGTTCATTTTTCCCGACGCGGCGCGTCATCAACGCCTGCGATGCCGAGCCGGCGACCATCCAGAGCATGTTGACCGGAATGGCAATCCAGAAAAGCAGTTCGCTCCCGCCATACATGCAGAAGCCGGCCGCGCCAAAAAGTAGGCCCAGCAGTACGGCGCGGCGCTCCCCGATGCGATTGACCACCGGCTGAATCACGAAGGCCGAAATCAGAATCGTAAAGACACCGACGACTGCGAGCGAGATGCCGATTGTGCTGGACTTCCAGGCAAACACGAGCATCGTATAGAGCACAAAGAGCTGCGGGAGTGCGTCGTGCGCAACGTAGCCGATCAAATTGGAGACCGCCAGGCCCGAAAGCTCGGCATGGCGCCGCAGCATCTTGAACGAGCCGAGCGGATTGGCGCGCTTCCACGAAAACGCATTGCGGTTTTCCGGCGCGAGCGATTCCGGCAGCACGAAGAGGCCGTAGAGAAAATTTAGCAGACTCAACGCGCCGGCGACCCAGAACGGCACGCGCAGACCGTAGTTCCCGAGTATGCCGCCAATGGCCGGCCCGACGACGAAGCCGGCGCCAAACGCGGCGCTGATCATGCCGTACGCACCGGCGCGTTTGTCCTCGGGGGTGACATCCGCAATGTAAGCGCTGGCGACGCTGATGCTCGCGGTCGTTGCGCCCGAAAGGATTCGGCCGAGAAACAGCCAGCCTAGCGTTGGTGCGAGTGCAAGAATCGCATAGTCGAACGCCGTGCCGAGGTTCGAGAGCAGCACGATGGGGCGACGGCCAACCCGATCGGAGAGCGTGCCAAGGATCGGCGAAACGAAAAATTGCATCGCCGCGAAGATTGTCGACATGACACCGGCGAGCAGCGCCGCGCTCGCGTAATTTCCGTGCGTAAAACTTAGCACCAGCGGATTGAACACGGGGATGATGATCCCGAGCGCGACCATATCCAAAAGTACGGTCACAAAGATGAAGAGCAGTGCAGGTTTACGCATCTGTCAGCCAGCTGGCCGCTTTGAACCAAAGTTCCATCGCTGCATTGACGCGCGCTCGCTCCTCCGTAGCGCAGTAGTCCATCATCGCGCCGCGATAGACGGCGAGCGAGAGCGTCGCAAACGCTTCGGCTCGATCGCTCGGGACGCCGCGACGCACGAGCGCGTCTTTGAGCAGGCCCAGCCAATCGTTGATGCCGTGCAAGAAATCGCCGTAGTGTTCGTCGTGAAGCGCGAGCCCATACGCTTCAAAGAACAAGCGGGATTCGCTTGCGGTATCCCGATAGAAATCCCACATCGCGCGGCGGAACGCGTCAGGCGGCATCGAGGGATCGAGGCTAGCGAACTTGTTACGCAGGTGAATGCGGTTGCGCGCGATCAGCGCCGCGATCAGATCTTCCTTGGCTGGGAAGAAATCGTGCAGTGTATCGACGGGCAGGCTGAGCGCGACCGACGCATTTTCGAGGGTGAGCGCACAAAGGCCGACCTCGTCGACGTACGGACGCAGCCGATCCAAGAGGTCGTCACGTTCGCGCAGCTCCGCCGTCGGATCCATCAGCCACTCGCCGGCGTCGCGTGATCGAGTTGTTCGTATTTGCGGTAGACGGCGTAGTACGTTGCGCCGATGATACCGATCGCAAAAAAGATCAAGCCGTCGCTCACGACATTGCCGAGCGCGCTTGTCGGCGGCAGCACCAGCCGAACGGCGAAGCGCCCGCCGAAGGCAGCGAGATAGATGAGCGCCGTTGCCCACGACGCCCCGAGGCGCATCACCCCATGACGATCCGTTGCGCTAACTTGCGTGTGATGACCGCGCAGCAATCCGAGCGGGATGCCGATTGCGAGTCCAAGGACAGCGGCGAGCACGATCTCCCACGGAGACGGATGAAACATAACCGCGCTTCCGTATACGGCGAAAGCCGCCAAGACCATCAAGAGGCCAACGAAGATCCACATGCGCGCCACGCTGATGCGCTGCGGCCGCGACACGCGAAAGAGAATCCAAGCGATGAGCACCGCGTAGATGATCGCCTGCGTGGTGGTTACGCTACCGGGTTGACCAGACAATGAGACCTCCATCCGTGCGAAAGAAAAAAGGTGGGAGCGCGAGCGCTCCCACCTTTGACGATGGTGGTCGGATCGATTACTTGATCTCGACCTTGGCGCCGGCTTCCTCGAGCTTCTTCTTGATGCTCTCGGCTTCGTCTTTGGTGACCCCTTCTTTGACGGCCTTGGGGGCGCTTTCCACAAACGACTTCGCCTCGGTGAGGCCCAAGCTCGTGAGTTCACGCACGGCCTTGATGACCTTGATCT
>PMUE01000369.1 GCA_003167055.1 Vulcanimicrobiota bacterium
GGCGATTTTGTCAGCCTCGCCGACAATCGGGCCGAGAAGACGCTGTACGCGGACCTCGCCAAAGCGCGCCCCGGCTACGGCTTCGTGATGGAGGAGAGCGGCGGCAGCAGCGCCGGCACCAGCGACGAGCGTTGGATTATCGATCCGCTCGACGGCACGACCAACTACGCGCACGGGTATCCGTTGTATTGTGTGTCGATCGCGTATGAACGCGCCGGCGAATTGCTTGCCGGTGTTGTCTACGCGCCGGCCCTCGACGAATGTTACGCCGCGGAACGTGGCGGCGGCGCGCGTCTCGGCGATGCAGCGATCGCAGTGTCGTCGATCGACCGCGTCGGCGATGCGATGGTCTGCACCGGTTTTCATCCGGCCGATTACTCGCGCAACGCGCCGTATTTCGCGCGCGCGTCGGAACGCGCGCAAGCGGTACGCCGCGACGGCTCAGCGGCACTCGATCTGGCATTTGTCGCCTGCGGACGGTTCGACGGATTTTGGGAGTTCGATCTGCATGCGTGGGACGTGGCGGCGGGAAGCCTTTTGGTCCGCGAAGCCGGCGGAAACGTGACGCGCGTCGACGGCGCCCCCGAGCAGCTCGATGCACGCAGCATCCTTGCGACCAACGCCCGAATCCATCGCGAGTTGCAGGGCGTCCTTGCGGGCGAAGATAAGCAGGCGCCATGAACGCACGGCTGATCGCTCGCATCCTCGGGTTCGTCTTGCTCATTGCCGGTGTTGCCGGCTTCTTACGGTGGATCGCGCCGGCGGCGCCGCTCGATGCGCCGGTCGTCACGCTCGATACGGCGTATCGCGTGCTGTTCGGGATCTTCCCGGTCAACGTCGCGAACGATCTGTTCGAGCTCTTCCTCGGGATTTGGGGCGTCCTCGCGAGCCTGCGCTTCAAGTCGGCGGTCGGCTATTGCCGCATTTTGACGTGGGTCTATCTGCTCGTAGTGTTGCTTGGCGTTATCCCGATCACCAACACACTGTTCGGTGTCGCGCCGATCTACGGTTGGGATATCGCGCTGAACCTGGTGGTGATGCTGGTTGCCGCGTTCGGCGGCTACGGACGCGCATCGATCGAGGTCGAGGCCCAAGCGCCGGCGGCGTAACGCAATTTGATCGCGGTGAGAGCGGCGCGTACGCTCCACGCGATGATCCACGCGATCGGCACGGCGAAGAGCCCGATGTGCAGACGTTCGATGCAAAACCACGCGATCGGCAACACCAGCGCTCCGCACGCTAGGCCGACGGCCATCGAGAATTGCGTGTCGCCGGCGGCGCGAATCGGCGCGAGCGCCACCATCGCCCAGCCTTTGATCGGCATCGTCACCATATGCAGGGCAAGCGGCAGCGCCGCGACCGAAGCGACCGCCGCGGTCATGGTAAAGAGGAACGCCAACGGCCAGGAAAAGATCGCGACAAGGACGCCCGCAATCGTGGTTACGAGGAGCGTGGTCCGCAGCGCGCGATGAAGGAACGCTTGCGCACCGAGCGGATCGCGCGCGCCGATGCGCTGACCGATCACCGTTTGCGTTGCGCTCTGCAAGGGACTGGGCACCACAAAGGTGAGATCGGAAACGACGTTGAGCGCGCGAAACGCCGCGACCAACGTCGAGCCGAGTGGGGCCAGCATTGCGACGATCGCGACGTCGGGCGCGACGATCGCGAAACCGAAGACGCTTTCCGGCAGCCCGAGCCACGCGCAGCGCAGCGCAAGCGCGAGATCGACGCCGCGCTGCGCGAAGATGCGGTACACCGGCTTGCGCGCAACGTAAATCAGCGCAAACAATGCGGCGATCGTTTCCGATGCGAGCGTCGAAATGCCGGCGCCGGCGATACCGAACGGCCGATGGGTGAGCCACCCGAGCGCGAGCATGGCCAGCAGCGGAATGTGAATGAGATTGATAACGCCGAGCAGATAGACGCCGAGCTTGCGGTTTCCCGCCGCTCCCAACCCGACAATAAGCGTGGCAGAGACGTTGATCGGTATGAGCGACGCGCAGCGCAGGATCAAATAGAGCGCGCTTGCGTGCACGCTCGGCAAATTGCCGAGCATCGCGTGCAGCAGCGGCTGCGCGCCGAAGATGCTCGCGATGGTCAGCGCGATCGCCGCGGCCGCCGGCACGACGAACCCGGCGCGGACGGTGCGCGCGAAGCCGTCGACGTCGTGCGCGCCGATGCGTTGCGCGGCAATGATGCCCAGGCCGCTCCACAGCCCGTTGAGCACCATGATCAGCGTGAAGAACACCGTCGTCGCCGCGGTGACACCGGCGAGGGCGCCGGTGCCGATATAGCCGATCGCAATCGTGTCGACCACGCCAAGCAGCTGATCCCCGAGCATTTGCACGGCAAGAGGCAGCGATAGGCGCCGCAGCGCGGCGCCTATCTTGGTGTGATCGACGATCATGGACGCTGCGTCGGTCATCGTCGCCGAACGGCATCCAGTTCGCTGAAGAAGTGTTCGATTTCGTCGCCGGTCGTATAGAAATGCGGGCTGACGCGCAGACCACATCCCGGCCGATAGTCGATGAAGACGCGCCGTGCGGTCAGCTCGCGGCAGACGCGGTCGGCACCATCGAAGTCGATTCCGATCCAGCCGGTACGTTGGCGCGGTTCGAGCGGGGTGTTGATGCGCAGCCCGCGCTGCTGAGCCATCTCCGCGATCATCGTGGTCAGGCGCACGTTGTGTTCGCGTATGCGCGCAATGCCCACCTCGGCAATGAGCTTGTGCCCCGGTTGCGCCACGACGTAGCCGGGAATCGTCGGCGTGCCGTTTCCGAAGCGATACATCGAGCCGGCATAGCGGATCGGTGCCTCTTCGAAATTGAACGGCTGCGCGTGCGCCATCCAGCCGGTGACGGCGGGACGCATGTGTTCGCGCAGCGACGGCTTGAGATAGATCCAGCCGCAGCCCGGACCGCCGAGCAACCATTTGTGTGAGCCGCCGGTGACAATATCCAGATCCCATTCGCGCACGTCGTAGGGATAGACGCCGGTCGTTTGGTAGGCATCGACGCAGAGGATCGCGCCGACCTTGCGGCAGTGGGCCGCAATCGCGCGCACGTCGGCAATCGCGCCCGAAATGTAGTAGGCGTGCGAAAGCACCGCGATCGCGGTGCGCTTGGTGATCGCCTCGACGATTCGCTGCGTCGGTATCGTGCGGCCGTCGGGCGAGTCTACCACGCGCACGCGCGCACCGTAGCGTTCCCATGCGCGCCACACGTAGGTCAGCGACGGAAACTGCAGCGCCTCGTACACAACCTCGTTGCGATCTTGGGTAAAATCGAAGCAGGTGGCGAGTGCCGCTTGGAGCACCGACACGTTTGGCCCCAAGAAGACGCTGCCCGGCGCCGCGCCAATCAAACTGCCGATGCCGTCAGCGATCTCACCGATGCGCGGCAGCCACGCTTCCCACGCCTCGGGCCCGTTTGCGGCCCATTCCTCCCAGTACGCGTCGAGGGCCGCTTTCGCGCCGAGCGGTGCCGCGCCCATCGAGTGGCTCACGAGGTATGTTGCATTGGCGAGAATCGGAAACTGATCGCGGTGCAGTGCCGCCGTGGCCGCGGTCCTCATACGTAAGCGCCTTTACCAAGATACGAACGGACTTCCCACAACTCGGGGAAGAAGCGGTAGTCCAGCGTGCCCTGCAAGTACTTCGCGCCCGAAGATCCGCCGGTGCCGGTACGCTGGCCGATCATGCGCTCGACCATGCGCACGTGGCGTCCGCGCCAGAGCAAGAAGCGCTCGTCGAATTCGATCAGATCCTCGAGCAGCAGGTAGAGGTCGTAGTGCTGCTCGGGGTTTGTGTAGATGGTACGCATGCTCTCGATCAGCGGTGCGCCGGTCTCGGATGCGAATCCGCGCCGCGCGAGCAGTGCTTTGACGCGATCGTAGAGCGACGGCGCTTCGAGACGCGCGTCCAGGCGCGCCCGCTGCGCGTCGTCCATTTGGATGTGTGCGAGCGTCTCGGTGCGGCGGACGCCGCTCAGAAACTCGATCTCGCGGAATTGGATCGATTGGAAGCCGCTGGCCGGATTGAGGTTATCGCGGAAGGTGTTGAATTCTTGTGGCGTCATCGTTTCGAGTATATCGACCTGGGCTTCAAGCAGGCGCTGAATGGTGTGTATGCGGCGGAAGTACTTCGAAACGCGTAGCAGTTCGTCACGGTCCAGCGCTTCGACGGTCGCGTCGAGTTCGTGCAGTAGTTGCTTGAACCACAGCTCGTAGNNCGCGAAAGCCGGCGCTGAAGATCGAGCAGGTCCTCGACCTTCAGGTACGAGCCGTAGGTGAGACGGTCGTCCACGCTACTGTACGGTGACGGTATAGGTCAACGTCTTTGCCGGCGGCGCGTCGGGCGCAAACGGCTGCGTGTAGGTGAGGACGATCGTTGCGGTGCCGGTGCGATTGGCGTGATAGATGAAGATCTGTTGGCCGGGCGCGCCCGGAACCGGTTGCGGCGCCGGCGCGGCGGTGCGGCCGGCGAGCGACAGCGGCACCGCGAGATCGGGGCGTGCTGCCAGGCGTCCGGCGAGCTGCCGCGCTTCCGT
>PMUE01000219.1 GCA_003167055.1 Vulcanimicrobiota bacterium
GGCTTCGTCCAGTTCATTATGGCCTGGGTCCTACTCGCGTTCTACATGCGCGAGGCCCGTTCGTTCGATAACCGCGCGCAAGCCCTGGTCGATCGCTTCACGACGGAGCTGGCGAAATGACGCAAGCAACGCTCGTGATGTTCGCGATCTTCGTTGCGATGGCGCTGGTCATTACCTATTGGGCTTCGGGGCGCAGTTCGTCGAGTCGCGGATTCTATACGGCCCACCGCGAGATCAGCGGCGTGCAAAACGGATGGGCGATTGCCGGCGATTACATGTCGGCTACGTCTTTTCTCGGCATCACCGGTCTCATCGCGTTCTACGGCTTTGACGGGTTCCTGTATTCCATCGGCTGGCTCGTCGCCTACCTCACCGTTCTTCTGCTGCTCGCCGAGCCTTTGCGCAACACCGGCCGCTACACGGTTGCCGACGTGATCGCGTTTCGGCTGCGTGGAAAGACGGTGCGGGCGATTGCCGCCGTTACCACGCTGATCATTACGCTGTTCTACATGGTGGCCCAGATGGTCGGCGCCGGGTCGCTGATTAACCTCTTGGTGCAGCGCATCGACGAGACGTATGCAATCGTGATCGTCGGCTTGCTGATGTTGATCTACGTGCTCTTCGGCGGCATGCTCGCGACCACGTGGGTGCAGATCATCAAGGCGGCGCTCTTGCTCGGCACGTCGATTGCGCTAAGCCTTTTGGTCCTTGCGCACTTCAACTTTTCGCTTTTCGCGCTTCGCGATGCAGCGATGTCCGTCAACGTGAGTGGACACCGCGTCGATTTGCTGCACACCGGGCTCTTCTTCTCCGGCCCGAATGGCGCGTTTGACGTCGTCTCGCTGGGCTTGGCGCTCGTACTCGGCACGGCCGGATTGCCGCACGTGCTCATGCGCTTCTTTACTGTCCCGACCGCGCGCGCGGCGCGTATTTCGGTCGGCTGGGCGATGGGCCTCATCGGCGCGTTCTATCTGGTGATCACGATCATGGGATTGGGCGCGGGAACGATCGTCGGACAACACGACATCGGCAAGCATCTGCGCGACACACAGGCCATCCGCTACATCATCTATCATCCCGAGCAGGCGCCGGAGCTCAACGCCGAGCTGGCACGCGACGGGTATATCGTGCCGCAACAGAACGACAACCTTGCGGCGCCGCTGCTCGCCGACAAACTCGGCGGCCCGCTGCTCACCGCGTTCGTCGCGGCCGTCGCCTTCGCGACGATTCTCGCAGTAGTCGCCGGACTTACGATCGCCGCCGCATCGGCCTTTGCCCATGACATCTGGTATAGCCTGATACGCTCGGGCGCAGGCACCGAGCAGGAGCACATCTTTGTTGCGCGCGCCGCTGCGCTGGTGGTGGGGTTCGCGGCGATCTTTC
This sequence comes from Vulcanimicrobiota bacterium, assembly GCA_003167055.1. GTDB lineage: Bacteria > Vulcanimicrobiota > Vulcanimicrobiia > Vulcanimicrobiales > Vulcanimicrobiaceae > Aquilonibacter > Aquilonibacter stordalenmirensis. The sequence goes on from PMUE01000219.1 coordinate 1,384, forward strand.
TTTCGGTCGGCTTGCGCACCGCCAACGTCGCCTTTCTCGTTGGGCTGGCGTTCGCGGTGGCGGCAAGTACCAACGCGCCGGCGCTGATTCTCGCACTCACGTGGCGCCGCTTCTCGCGCACCGGCGCGATTTGCGGGATGCTGGCCGGATTGATCTCCTCACTCGTATTGATGGGGATCAGCCCCGACGTCATGGGCGATCACGCGATCTTCCCGTTGCGCAATCCCGGTATCATTTCGATTCCGCTCGGCTTTATCGCGGCAATCCTCGGCACGCTCATCGCACGCGATCCCGAATCGGAAGCGATGTTCAACCAACTGCAAGTACGGGCCAACACGGGTCTCGGCGCGGAGGTTTAGCCTCTTGTCATCCCACGCGTAGTCGAGGGACGGGCAGCGTTTTGGTCTGGGCTGCTTTCGAACGAAGGCTCGAAGTTTTGCGCCATTCGCAAAATGCGAACTTCATTTTTGTGTGGCGCAAAACTCGCGCAGCAGGAGCATCACACGACGTGATGCGAGGAGCGTCTTCGTGAGGAGGCAGCCCAAAGCAATAGCGTGGCGGTCCCTCGGCTACGCTTATGAACGCTTCGCGTTCAATTGCTACGCTCGGGATGACAAGGCGAGCTTAGATATGGCTCGCGGAGTGCTCCGTGATTTGCATGCCGTAGGCGCCCGCACGTAGCGTGAAACTCGCGAAGTAGGTGCCCTTCGAGGTGACGATCTGCGCGGTAACAGCGTAGCTGCCGTCGTTGTTGCGTGTCGTTCGCAAATCCGCCACGTTGACGCTCACGTTCGGGTTGATGAACGATTCAGTCGGCAGACCGCTCGCCAGATAGCCGGCCGCGGTCGACGAATCCCCGCGCGCGAGCGAGGCAACATAGGCGCGCACGATCGCCGAAGCGTGCTCGGCGCTATTCGAACCGGTAATAAGCACGGGCGTTGACGTCGGAGCAGCGACGACCGGCGGTGGCGTCGCGGTCGCCGGCGGAAGGGTGGGCGCGCGGGCGGGGATCGGCGTCGGCGTCAAAATGACGATCGCCGGCGTGGAATGCGGCGTCGGATGCGACGCAACGACGACCGCTTTGGCCGTCGCCGCCGGGGTAGTCCCCGGGAGCAGCGTCGCGCTCGGTAACGGCGTAGCGGTCGGCGCATGCGACCGCGAGGGTGACGTATGCGGCGAGGGCGTTGGCGGCGGAACCGGCGAGAACGTAGGTGCGAACGTCGCGCTCACACCCGGCAGCGGCGTGAACGTCGGCGCCGGCGTCGGTGCTTGTGCTCCGCCGGTGCCGAAAAACTTGGTGAGCAAACCGCCCAGCAACAAACCGCCTAAAATGACGAGCACCATCAGCGGAATAATCGGTATACCGCCGCGCTTGGGCGGTTCGGGTTCGAGGCGGCGACGACGCGGGTAGTCGCTCAAAGGGCGCCGGTGATACCGTCGACGAGCGGCGCGGGGAGCGCGCCGAGTTGTGAAACGTGCTCCTCGGCGTAGTGCGTCAACGCTTCCTTTAGCAGCCCAGGATTCACGCGAGCATAGTCGACCAGTGCAGCAACAGCGCGCGTGTCACCGGCTTCAAGCCGATCGAGCGGCGCGTTTGAGCCCTCGGCCGCATCCTCCGATGATTCGCCGCGATCGCGAAACGCATCGAAGATCGACGCAACCAGCGCGTGCACGGCGTCCTGCGGCATCGTGGAAACGCCACCGCGCAGGACGTCCGCCAATGCGGCGTCATCCATGCGCGCGACGTGCTTCTCCACCGCGTCGACCAGCGTCTGCGCCGGCACGTTCCCAAAGGGAGGCATCGGATAGTACGGTACTCCCTCGCGGCAGGCGGCTCCTCGAAGATGCGCCAAAAGATATACCTGTGATTCGCGTTTGCGTCCCGCTCGATCTGCATGCCGTCGCCACAACCGGCTCGGCAGCGTTTGCGCTTGCGACGCCGCTTCGAGTTCGCGATCTCCTCGCGCTCGCCGTGCGCGAAGCGATCGGCGCGCGCGCACCGTATGATAAGTTCGAGCGCAGCATGGTGCGAACACTGGCGGGACTTGCGGCGGGCGATTTTATCGTCGACATCGACGGTCGCGCGTTTGCTGACGGGAACGCTGTCGTGATGTGTGAAGGCTCGGTCTCCGTGCGCTTCTTCGTCAAGCGCGGCACCCGCGCAGGCCTCGAGCTACAGCCGTAGAGCCCTCTCCCACGCCGCACGCCTCGCTGCTCGCCTTGACCGCGAGCGCGTTCCGCTCGGTCATGCGCCACGCGGCCCTCTATGCGATCGCCGGCCTCGTCGTCGTCGGCTGCGAGGCGCTCATCGTTTCGCGTTGGCATGCAAACGCCGTGACCGCGACGACCGTCGCGAGCGTGATCGTCGAACCGTTCTTCGTAGCGATCATCAACGCGTTCACCTATGCAGATAGCCGCGAAGACCTCTCGCTCTCGGTGACGTGGCTGCGCGTGCTGGAGCGTTCCTGGGCGGTGCTGCTGATCGATCTGCTCGCTACCCTGATCGTGATAATCGGCTTGCAGTCGCTCTTCTCGACCGATTTGTTCCAAAAGCTACTCGGGAGCGCCGTCATCGTCGTTGCCGTCTCGCTGGTTTTTGCCGACGTTCATGCCATCGCCGTGGACGATGCTGAGCCGTGGTGGCTGCTCGTGCCGCGCTCGCTCGGGGCCAGCATTGCCACGGCGTGGCAAGGAATCACCTTTACGCGAGCACTGCTGCTTTTTGCAATCGGTACGCTTTTTCGGTTCGTGATTACGACCATCGCGCAAGGCGCACTCGACGCGCATCACGTCCCGCTATCCCTCGTCTGGGCCAACGCAATACCGGTCATGCTCCTCTTGCCGATGGTGCAAGCTCTCACCACGTACGTATATCTCGACGCAATTGGCTATGAACCGAAGCGCTGATGATGCCGATGATAGGGTAGAGGTACGAGATGCATCTCTCGCTACGGGTCGCCGTCGTCGCAGCTGCGCTGATCCCCTCATTGACGCTGCACGCGCTTGCCGACCAACGCTACGGCGTCGCCGGCGAAGACACGTACCGCATCGGCCGAGTGCTCAACGAGACGCACATCACCTATCACGGCATCGAGCATTTGGGCATCGCCACCGACAGCCAGGGGAAACGCTATGTCGCCGATGTCGCCTACACGCGGGTCGACGACACGGGCAAGGCATCGGTGCACGGAAAATTCGAGCAGGAGCTGTTGCACGACGGCAGCTTTGAGGATCGCCGCGATGAAGATCCGGATTTCTTGACGATCCTCAACCAACCGTTCGCCGTGCAGCTCGACTTAACGACGCTGCGCGATCTCGAGCGGATGCAAGGGACGGTCCCGTTCGCAGCTGCGTCGCCGCTGGGCGGGTCACGCCTGGTCGGCTCGCTGCGCGCGGCGCCGCCGGGAAAGATCGACGGACGGATGGTGGTCGGCGTGCGATTCAAGGCCGATGGCCCGATGACCGGAACGTTGCCGCAGCACCCCGACGCGCTGCTTTCCGGCACGATGCACATGGATGGAACCGCGTACTACGCGGAGCAGGGAGCCCTCTTGCTCGCGCTCGATGCAACGCTCACGATCGACGGGCAGCTGCAGAGCGGCAAGGACTCGGTGCCGGTAAAGATTACCTATCACCGGCTCATCAGAGCATCAGAAGGTTCCCACTAATTGCACTTCGAGGGGATGTCTAAACGGCATCTCCGAGAGGTGTGTAACGGGCGTGAACGCGAGATGGTTTTGATGGCAGTCGATCAGCATTTCGATGCCGCGTTTTACCGAGCCGGTGACTTCGATGTACTTCGAAAGTTTCTTGGTGAAATAGGTGTGCGGATCGTGCAGCACCTTGGCGTAATACGGATCCTCGGTCAAGTGGACGGCGCTGATACCCTCTTTCGGAACGAGCCAGACGAACCACGGATCCTGATTGCGACGGTAGCCGATAAGTACGAGCGGAATCGCTCGCGACGAATCGAGTTGCGGCAGGAAACTGCACAGCGTGTACGCGTCGAATGAGATCTCCGTTGGCTCGATCGTCTGCTGCATGGGCGTTCCTCTCTCGTGTGCCGTAAAACAACAAC
>PMUE01000023.1 GCA_003167055.1 Vulcanimicrobiota bacterium
CCCGTTACGCGCGCATCGATCCCGTCGCGACGATCGCCGGATCGACGCTCGCGTTCGTCATCGCACTTCCGCCGCTGGACGCTTCGCTTCTCGACTATCTTCGCGCCGTGGGGCCGAGCGGGTTATTTCTGGCCTTCGCAACCTGTGGTACCGTCGCGCTGGTCGCGCGCGTCAGCGGAAACGCCTGGATCGGCGCGATTGCGGCGATTGCGGTCGCTTTGGCGCTGCGCGTTTTACATGTCCCGATCTTCAGCGCCGTGACCGACGTACTCCAACCATTGAGCCGGCTCGGTGATACCTACGTTGCGTTGATCGTGATCGTGGTCACGCAGACGCTGCTGTGGACGATCGGTATGCATGGGCCTGCGCTGTTGGCGGCCGTCGTCACGCCGGTGTATCTCACGCTCCAGATGCAAAACACGCTGGCCTACGAACATCACGCACCGCTGCCGCACATCGTCGTGGTGTCGCTCTTCCTTTTTATCTTTCCGGGTGGTGCGGGCTCGACGCTTCCGCTGGCCGCATTGCTCGCGCTCTCGCGCGTTGCGCGCCTGCGAACCGTCGGACGCGCCACGATCGTCCCGGCGCTCTTCAATGCTAACGAGCCGCTGCTCTTCGCGGTTCCGGTCGTGCTCAATCCGTTTCTCGTGCCGCCGTTTCTTGCGGCGCCGATCGTCCTTGCAACGACGACGTACCTTGCGGTGAGTCTGGGCTGGGTCGGCCGCGCCATCTACTACGTGCCGTCCTCGATTCCCACGTTGATCTCGACCTATATCGCGACGCTTGACGTCCGCGCGATTGGTCTCGTGGTCCTCAACGTCGGGCTCGCAACGATGATCTACTTGCCGTTCGTGCGCGCATTCGAACGCCACGTCGAAGCGGAGCGCGCGACCGCGGCATGATCGAATTGTTGTGCGATGCGTTCGATATCGATGCGCGCGTACGCGCAGCGGCGCTGCGCGCGCGCGAGCAGACGCAAGCGTTGACGTATCCGGCGCAAGCGCGCGTCAAGACACGCGTCATGCGCGCGTTCTTCGATGAAGGCGTCAACGAAAGCGATCTCGCCGGCACGACCGGTTACGGCTACGACGACGCCGCGCGCGAGCGGTACGAAGCGCTGTTGGCGCGCGTGCTCGGAGCGGAGCAGGTCTTGGCGCGGCTCTCGATCGTGAGCGGCACGCAGGCGATCGTCACCGCGCTGGCCGCGTGCGTGGCTCCCGGGCGACGGTTGATAGCGGTTGCCGGCCGGCCGTACGATACGCTGCGCAATGCCATTTGCGACGCCGAACATTCGCTCGTCTCGCTCGGCGTCGTCTATGAAGAGATCGCCCTGCGCGACGACGGCGCCCCGGATCTCGAGGCGATTGCTGGGGCCGTCGCGCAGGCCGATACGGCCGCGGTTTTCGTGCAGCGCTCGCGCGGCTATGCGCCCCGACCCTCGCTTGATGTCGAGGCGTGTGCGGCGATCGCGGCGTGCGTGAAGGCGGCCGCACCCGGCGTCGCGGTGCTGGTCGATAATTGCTACGGCGAGCTGGTCGAAGATCGCGAGCCGACCCACGCCGGTGCCGATCTCATCATGGGATCGCTGATTAAAAATCTTGGCGGCTCGCTCGCGCCGGGCGGCGGCTATATCGCGGGGCGCGCCGATATGGTCGAGCGGGTGAGCGCGCGCCTCTACGCCCCGGGCCTGCGAGGCGGCATCGGCCCGACATTGGGTTTCGGCCGTGCCTTGATTCAAGGCTTGTTCATCGCGCCGATGATCGTCGAGCAGACGCTGCGCGGGCTGGACTTTGCCGCTGCGCTCTTTGCGCAGCTCGGTTTCGACGTCGATCCGCAGCCCGGCGCAATACGCACCGATATCGTGCAGGCGATTCGGCTGCGCGACCGCGAGCGATTGCTGCGCTTTACATTAGGTTTACAAGCGGCCATGCCGCTTAATGCGCGCTTTCGTCCCGAGCCCGGAGCGGTGCCGGGTTACGTCGATCCGGTCTTGATGTCGAGCGGCGCGTTCGTGGGCGGCGCCACCATCGAGCTATCGTGCGATGCGCCGCTGCGAGCGCCGTTCGAGGTCTATCTGCAAGGCGGGATCGTCGCCGAGCATGCGATGCTCGGGGCGCTACTTGCGGCGCAAGCGGTGATGGCAGAATGAAGGCCGCGCGGCGGCAGCAGAGAAGAACGGATACCGGTGAGTACACAAGAGGATCGCTCGCACGAGCGCCGGTTCTTTCGCGCGATCGTTGACTTCCCGGTCACGATCATCGTCCCCGGCCACGAATTAGTGCTGACTGGAGCTGCTGTCGACCTCAGCCGCGGCGGTATGCGCATCACCACCACCACCGACCTTCCGGCTGGTCAGCCGATCGTCTTGCGATTCACACTTCCAAGTCACGATAAAGAGATGCTGGTCCGCGCTAAGATCGCGTTGACGTTCTTTGACGCCTCGACCAAGCGCTACGCACACGGTGTTGCCTTCACGCAATACACATCCGGCGATCATGAAAAGATCGCGGCGTTCGTGGCGTCCAAACAGCCTACTAAATAGGGCTGTTTCGAGATTCTCCTAAGAAGCCGTAGAAGAAATAGCGGTTGCCGTCATTGGTCGTTATGACAATGCGCGTGTCTTGAATCTCTGCCGCCGTAATGGTCTTCCCCACCAAGGTCTCGAGAATCGCCTGCGCTTGCAGGAATTCCGCCTCTCGCAGGGCATCCGGCTCCACTTCTATGAGCTCTAACAGCTCGTCGATCCGGTCGTTCATCGTCACCCTATGACTATCGTCCGGAAGTCCCGTTTTGTTAGCCTGCCTTGACACTCCTTAACGTCCGGCGGCCGGCCACCAGGAGCCGGGCGGCCGCACCAGAGAAGGGCTCGCCGCCATGTACCTGCTCGAGGTCCTCAGTGGACCGCTCGATGGAAAAAGCTGGACCTTTGAAAGCGAAATCACGATCGGCCGCGACGATTCGGTGGCGCAAGCCTGCATAGCGCTCGATCGCTACGTGTCGCGCAAGCACGCGCACGTTCGCATGGACGGGGAGAGCTTGCACCTCACGGATCTCGAGAGCCGGAACGGGACGAAGGTCAATGGCGAGCTGGTCACCGGCGATGCGACGATCGAGATCGGCGTTCCGTTCATGGTTGGCCGAACGGTACTGCGCGTAACGCGAATGTAGCAATCGTGCAAATTGCTTCGACCATCTCGCAAGCGCGCGCGCTGTTTGACGTCTTGCCGAGGCCGCTTGGGTTCGTGCCGACGATGGGCGCGCTGCACGAGGGGCACCTCGCGCTCGTCCGCCGCGCGCGTGCCGATTCGGTTGCGGTCGCAGCATCCGTGTTCGTCAATCCATTGCAGTTTGCGCCGAGCGAGGACTACACGCGCTACCCGCGCGATGCGCAAGGCGATCAAGCCAAGCTCGCGCAGGCCGGTGTCGACGTGCTCTTCGCCCCGAGTCCCGCATCCATGTATCCTCCGGATTTCAGCACCTCGATCGACACCGGGCCGATCGGCGACGTGTTCGAAGGCGCAATTCGGCCGGGTCATTTTCGCGGCGTCGCTACCGTCGTCAGCAAGCTGGTCAACATCGTGCGCCCAGATGCGCTCTACCTCGGTCAGAAAGACGCGCAGCAGACCGCGGTTCTGCGCCGCATGGTCCGGGATCTCGAGATTCCTATCAACGTGGTAATCGTGCAGACCGAGCGCGAAGCAGATGGTCTAGCCATGTCCAGCCGCAACGCTTATCTCTCACCCGAGCAGCGCGAAGCCGCGCCCTCGCTGCACCACGCCCTGCAGGCGGTACGCCTGGCGATGGCCGGCGGACGATCGAAGGCCGATGCTATTGCGGCCGCGCGCGCGCGCTTGCATCCGCTCGCGCAACTCGATTACATCGATGTGGTCGATGCCAACACGTTCAATCCGATCGAAACGCTCTCGCCGCCGGCCTTTGTCATCGGAGCCGCGCGATTCGGCACGACGCGGCTTTTGGATAATTTATGGATCGAATGACCGGCGCGGGGGTTCTGATCGGCGTGTGTGCCGGCATTGCGGCCTACAAGATTGCCGGTTTGACCAGCACGCTTGTGCAGCGTGGTGCAAATGTCGACGTCATCATGACGAGCGAAGCTGAGCGGTTTGTCGGTGCGCTGACCTTTGCATCGCTCACCGGGCGTCCGGTCTACACGTCGCTGTGGGATGCACCGGAGCGTATCCCGCATATTCGTCTGGTGCGCGAAGCAGCGGTGATGTTGATCGCACCCGCGACCGCCAACACCATCGCGAAGCTAGCGCACGGCATCGCCGACGATTTGGTGACGGCGGCAGCGCTTGCCGCGCGTATCCCGTTGATCGTCGCGCCGGCGATGAACACCGCGATGTACGAGGACGCCGCCACGCAAGCGAATCTGCGCACGTTGCGCGAACGCGGTTACGAACTGGTCGATCCCGAGCGTGGTTTCCTGGCCGAGCGCGAGAGCGGCGTCGGACGTCTGGCAAGCGAGGAGG